>CAZSUH010000047.1:0-23060 GCA_964609905.1 uncultured Verrucomicrobiota bacterium | reverse complement strand
CCGGCCAGCAGCGTGGTCAAGCCCAACCGGTTCCACGCAAACAACGGATCGGTTTCATAAAGTATCATAGGTACCATCATGCAACGCAACCAATCCCCGCGCCCAGTCTTTTGTGGGAGAAAAATCGACTTTTTTTATCGATCCCAAGCCGAGCACCCTCAAATGCCTAACGTTTTCATGCCCCAATTGGGAGAAGTCGTTTCTCAGCCTCCAAAATCACTCAATAGACATATGCGCTTGCGCGAACAGCGCAATCGGCTCTACAGGCGCCGGTTTTCGTACCCGCTCAAAAGATTGTGTGATACAATCCACCCGCCTATGAGATACAGACATTCAGCCCGGGCACTCCGTGCCTGATTCCCCCGGAGCGGTTAAACCTGAAAGGAGTTCCGGATCCGATGCGCAACATCGTCGACTTTAACAAAGGGTGGCGCTTTCGACCCGCCGAAGAGGTGTCGCGGGCCGATCTCACATGCGGCAACAAGCCGCTTATCGCGAACGAAACGCATGTCTGGCAGAAGGCCAACAACCATGGGCTTGCCCGCCCCGAAAATCCCGGACCCGACGCCTGGCGCTCCGTGGACCTTCCTCATGATTTCGTGATCGAAGGCGAGTTCACGCCGTCTGCGGCGCTGGATAACGGGTCGTTGGCGGGCGGCAAGGCCTGGTACGTCAAGAAGTTCGAATTGCCCGCGGCGGACCAAGGAAAGCGGATTTTCCTGGAATTCGACGGCATCTATCGGGATTCCATGGTGCTGGTGAACGGCATGTTTCTGAAGCGGCATCTCAGTGGCTACACCTCCTTCGGCGTGGAGATCACCGACATCTGCAACTTTGGCGGCCTGAATGCGGTGAGCGTGCATGTGGATGCCACCGAGAACGAGTTGTGGAGTTATGATGGCGGCGGCATTTATCGGAGTGTGCGCCTGGTCAAAACCGCGCCAGTTTGCGTTCCTCAATACGGCGTGACCGTCGTCACGGGAGACGAACGACAACCGGGTCGCGTGCGGGCTCGTGTGACCGTTGACAACGGCCTGTATGAAAAAGCGGGCTGCGAGGTGGTGGGCCGTGTGGTGGACCCCGACGGCAAAGAAGTGGCGGCGGCGCGGGCCGTGCTCCTTTCCGTCGAGGCCCGGGAGTCGGCGGAAGCGGATCTGACGGTTATCGTGGAGACGCCTCGCTTGTGGAGTCCGGAACGACCCGAGTTGTATGAGTGGGTTGTGGAGATCAGAATGGAGGGGCAACCGGTCGATCGCTACGCGCAGCGTTTCGGCTTCCGCTATTTCCGGTTCGATCCGAACACGGGGTTCTGGCTGAACGGCGTCAATTTGAAAATAAAAGGCGTCTGTTGCCATCAGGATCACGCCGGGGTGGGCGTGGCCGTGCCCGCGAGCCTGCAGGCCTGGCGGGTACGTCGTCTGAAGGAACTGGGCGCCAATGCGATTCGCACGGCTCACAATCCCCCCGATCCCGCGCTGCTGGATGCCTGCGACCGGCTGGGGATGCTGGTGATGGACGAACTGCGTCTTCCCGGAATCTCCGGGGAAGCTTCAGGCCAACTCACGGATCTGGTGCGGCGCGACCGCAACCACCCGTGCGTTATCCTGTGGAGTCTCGGCAACGAGGAGATGCGGCTGCACGCGACGGAGCAGGGGGTTGCCATGTTCCGGGGGCTCCAGCATCTGGCCCATCGGCTCGATCCGACCCGGCCGACCACCTATGCCATGAACGGCGATTGGCTCAACATCGTTCGCCAGTATGACGAGCGCGGTTTCCGGTTCGACGTGTTCGGCGCCAATTATCGCCATGGGCAGGACAGCTCCTCCTACGACGAGTTTCATGCGCGTTATCCGGACTGGCCCCTGATTGGAACCGAGACGGGCGGCTACCTGGCCACGCGCGGCCTTTACGAGCCGGAAAAAAGCGCGATCCCGGTGGTCATCTCGCCCTATTGCAGGGAACGGCCGGAATGCTGGCGGGACGACAAACATCGGTATTATGCCAGCGCGTTCGGCAGCACAGTCACGCCGTGGGGCTATTCCATCGAGGAAACCTGGCGGGATTGCGCGGCCCGGCCGTTCATGGCCGGCACCTTCCTGTGGACGGGCTTCGATTACCGGGGCGAGCCTTTCCCGTATGAATGGCCGGCCGTGATCGCGCGCTTCGGCCTTCTCGACCTGTGCGGCTTTTACAAGGAAATCGCCCATTACCTGCGCGCCTGGTGGCGTCCAGACGAGCCGCATCTGTTCCTTCTGCCGCATTGGAACTGGGAAGGCCGGGAGGGTGAGACCATCGACGTTTGGTGTTACGGCAACACGTCGGAAGTGGAGCTGTTTTTGAACGGCCGGAGCCTGGGACGCAAGGCCATGCCCGCGAACGATCGGCTCGAGTGGCGTGTTCCCTGGGAAGCCGGGACACTGGAAGCGCGGGGCTTCGACGGAACGGGGAAGGCGATTCTGTCCGCGCGGCGGCGCACGGCCAAAGCGCCGGCGGCGGTCGTGCTTTCGTCAGATCGGGGGACCGAGAGGGCCGAACCCGGCGAGGTGCTGGTCATCAACGCCGCCATTGTCGACCGCGAGGGCGAGGTTTGTCCACGGGCGGACAACGTCGTGGAGTTTTCCGTCACCGGCCCCGGCGAAATTCTGGGCGTGGGAAACGGCAATCCCATCAGCCATGAAACGGACAAGCGGTTCAACCCGCGCATTCTGTATGCAAACCAGGCGGCCGATGCGGTGAACGGCGCTTCTTCGGGGCCTGAAGCGGGCGCGGTCACCCATCAGCGCATGGCGTATCACGGCTGGTGTCAGCTTCTGGTGAAAGCCACCGGCGGCGTGGGACCGTTGCGGGTGAGGGCCGCCTCGCTGCGCCTGCGGGCGGCGGAATGGGTGGCCGAATAATCCCGCCACCCGCTACTTGTTCAGCAGCTTCTTGAACTCCCGGGTCAGAAGCGGGACGACCTGGAACAGGTCGCCCACGATGCCGAAGGAGGCGTGCTTGAAGATGGGGGCGTCAGCATCCTTATTGATGGCCACGATGATGTCCGAGGAGCCCATGCCTGCGAGATGCTGGATCTGGCCGCTGATGCCGACGGCGAAATAGATTTTGGGGCACACCGTGCGGCCGGTCTGGCCCACCTGGTGGGAATAGGAAATCCAGTTCGCGTCCACGGCCGCGCGGGAGGCGCCGACGGCGCCGCCGACCGTGTCCGCCAGCTCCTCGAGCAGCTTGAAATTCTCGGGTTTCTGAAGGCCGCGTCCGCCGGAGACGATGATCTGGGCATCCGCCAGGTTGATCTGGGTTCCGGTTTCCGGCGCGAATGCAATGCGCCTGGCCTTGGCCTTGAGCAGCTCGGCGGCCAGTTGGGCCATGACCACTTCGCCCTTGCGGGTCGGGTCGGCGGGAAGGGGCTTCATGACGTGGGGGCGGACGGTGGACATCTGGGGCCGGGTTTCGGGCGTCGTGATCATGGCCATGATGTTGCCGCCGAAGGCAGGCCGGGTCTGGATCAGGTGCCGGGTCTCCTGGCAGATGGCCAGGTCGGTGCAGTCGGCCGTGAGGCCCGCGCGCAGGGGCACGGCCACGCGGGAGGCGAGGCTGCGGCCGACGTTCGTGGCGCCGAAGAGGACCACGGCCGGCTTGTGCTGGACGCACAGGTTGGCGATCACCTGGGCATAGCGCTCGTCCTGGAACACGACCAGATCGGGGTGATCGGCCACCAGCACCTTGTCGGCGCCGCCCGCGATCAACTCCTGGGTCTTGTCGCTGATCCCGGAACCCAGCACGACGGCGACCACCTTCTGGTTGAGGCTGGCCGCGAGGGTGCGGGCCTTGGCGAGAAGTTCAAAGGTGACCGCTTGATAGGCCGGTCCGAGGTGTTCGGCATAGACCCAGACGTCGCGGTAGTCCTCGATCGCCACCGCTTTTTTCGTGATGTCGATGGCGATGGCCTCGACCGGGCAGGTGTCCACGCAGGAGCCGCAGAGGGTGCATTTATCGAGGTTGATGACGGGAACGTCGCCGGTTTTCTGGGTGATGGCGGCAAAGGGGCAGGCGGGCACGCATTCGCCGCAGCGCACGCATTTTTCGGCATCGATCCGGATGGGCTGGCTCATGGGGGGTTCCTTTTCTGGGCTGAAAGTTTTTAGTGGGCGGCCTGTTGGACGGCTTCCGTGAGTTTTTTAAGCAGTTGGGGCACGGTTTCCTCGGGGTCGCCGGTGAAAACCTCGCCGCCCTGCCGGGTGGGGGGGGCGAAGATCTTGGAGACCCGGGTGGGCGAACCGTTCAGGCCGGTGAGTTTGGGGTCGCATCCGATATCGGCGGCGGACCAGACGGGGATCACGGCTTTTTTGGCGGCCATTTTGCCTTTCAGGGAAGGCAGGCGCGGCTCGTTGATCTCCTTGATGACCGTGAGCACGCAGGGGAGGGGGGCTTCGATGGTTTCCACGCCGTTTTCGAGCACGCGCTGGGCCACGATCCGCTTTTCGTCGATTTCGTCGATTTTTCGCACATAGGTGATCTGGGGCAGGTCGAGATGGGCGGCGATGCCGGGACCGACCTGGGCGGTGTCGCCGTCTGTGGCCTGCTTGCCGCAGAGGATGATGGAAGCGTCGCCGAACTTCAGCATGACGCGGGAGAGGGTGTAGCTGGTGGCCCAGGTGTCGCTGCCGGCAAAGGCGCGGTCGGAGACGAGGACGGCGTCGTCGGCCCCCATGGCGATGGCTTCGCGCAGGGCCGCGTCGGCCTGGGGGGGACCCATGGTGACGACGGACACGCGGCCGCCGACGCGGGCTTTGAGGCGGAGCCCCTCTTCGATGGCATAGACGTCGAAGGGGTTGATGATGGAGGACACTCCCTCGCGGATGAGGGTATGGGTTTCGGGATTGATGCGGACATTGCCGGTTTCCGGCACTTGTTTGATGCAAACCACGATGTGCATGGAGTCTCCTTGTTGACGAAAAGGGGGTATAATAGGGAAAATGCCGGTTCAAGGCAAGGCGGTAGTACGTTTTTTGTACGTTTTTTGACCTTTTTTGAGCCGATTGCGCGGTTTGCACGAAGGTTTTGGAGCGGCGCGACGGGTGAAATAAAAAAGGATTCCGTTCTTTCGACCGGAATCCTTCATGTCGTCACGTGTCGTGCAAATGCCGCTTAATAATACATCGAGCCGTATTGGGACGCGAAATCGGAGCTGGTCTTGCCATTCGCGCAGTCAACGCCGTTCCAGATGGAGAAGATAACGCCGGCATAAGGAATGATCGTAAGCCATTCCCGCCAGTGGATCTCTTTGCCGTCGTTGTAGGCCGCTCCGCAACGCAGACCGAAGCAACAGCCGCCGATGAAACCCATGAACCCGCCCCGTCCCGAACCGGTGGGCGCGGCGCTCGCGACCGTCGTCAGCAGAAGCAGGGCAACCAAGAGAGAAGCTGTAAATTTACGCATGGTTAACTCCTGCTTAGTAGTATTGTGACCCGTATTGGGAAGCGAAATCGGAAGTGGTCATGCCGTTGGCGCAATCGATGCCGTCCCAGATGGCAATCACAAAGCCTGCGATCGGAATCAGACGGCACCATTCCCGCCAATGGATTTCCTTGCCGCCGTTATAGGCCTGTCCGCAACGTACGCCGAAACAGCAGCCGCCGATGAAGCCCATGAATCCACCCCGGCCGGCCGCCGCGGAAGCCGCCGTTGTCATGAGCAGGACGGCTACCAACAAAGACGCAACAATCTTCCTCATAAAACCTCCTTGGTTTTGCGGCATAATAAGCTCCCATGTCTCGCAAATGCAATCTATTTTTTCAAGGTTTCCATCGCTTGGGCAGGATTCAGGAACTTAACCCCCTTGGCATGCCGGGCTGCTTCGAACTGTTCCGGCTCGATCGGGTCGTTCACCGCCAGCCCGGTTACCCGGAGTGTTTCATGGACGATCGAGCCGTCGCGGCCGCGAATGGCCGTTTTCTGGAGGCAAGGGATCCAGAGCCCAGGTTTCGCCTCTTTCCATCCCGTGAACTCCACAGCCAGCAGCCGGTTGGTGCGGACAGCAGGATCGAAAAACTCGATCCGGGCCAGCCGGCCGGTTTCGTCCAGCGCAAGAACGGTATAGGGATGTGGCGCGCGCGGGGCGTAGGCCCGCCGGATCGGGAAGCCCGTTTCCGGAGGTAGCGGTTCTTCCGGTATCCCCTTCAGCCGCATCAGGTATTCTTCGGCGGTGCCGGGGGTTTTTCGGACCTGGATCAGCTCGTTTTCCGGTGCGTCGGCCAGGGGAATCCGGACGCCTTCCGCCTGGCCGTCGATCCATTTGTGGATGGCCTTGCCGTCCACCACGATCCGGCGCGCCTCGGGCATCACCGTTTCGACCCGCAGCCGGTCGGGCCGTTGGAACCAGATGCGGCTCAGGGTGGGCATGGTGGCGCCATCCACCTCCAGTTCGCGGCGGATCTCGCACCGCACCGTATGAATCCGGCCGTTGGCCGCGATCAACCGTTCCGCCAGGGGAACAGTCGTCTCTTCCCCGACTGCCATGCCCGCCGCTGCCGCCATGCCCAGCATCCATGCACCTCGCATATGTTCGTCCTTTCGTTTCGCCCCCTCACTATACCCGCCGGCGCGCCGGAGAACAAGTCAGCGGTTTGCGGTTGAAAGCTGATTCCATCGGCGTATCGCCATCGCCCGCCGGCGCGGGGAATCGATCCGCTTTAGGAAACGAAGGAGACGCGCTGGCTTGAAGCGCCTGGGAAGCTCCAACTCCGGCAGGGAAGCGAACAATCGCGAGCGCGCGGGAGACAGATAGAAGAGATCCGCAAGCGCCTTTTCCGGGGTGGCCACGGAAGCGCCGGAGCGAGCGTCGGTTTCGTAGCCGTCGTAAAACGACGGTTTGACGTGATGCGCGGAAACTGCGCCCAAGGGCGTGCGATACAGACGTGTCCGGGCGGGCGTCACCACATAGAGCGCGTGCGGCATCTGCGAAACGAGGCCATGCAAATACAAGGCGCTTTGCAAGGAAACATAACAGGGGGCGGGCGCTGTCAGATACGCGGGCAGGAGGAGGGGCTCGAGTTTGCCCGGGAACGCCCACAGACCCCGGCGCACGCGTACGAGTTGGCGCGCCGCCGCCAGACGTTCGAGCGTTTTGGCCGCATGGCTTCGATCGAGCCGCCACACGGCCCCCGCGTCGTTGGTGGTGAAAGCCGGCGCGCCGAGCGCGTTTAGCCGGGCCAGCGCATCAAGGCTTTTCATGGCGGCCTCGCAAAGCTTCGGCGACGTTGAGCGCCAGGGTCTCCCACATGTCCGGGCTGTCATAGAGGGCTTGCTGGTCCGGCGGAAGATAGGCCAGCACCTGGGCCTTGAAATCCGCAAAACGCAGCGAGAGGCATCGTTGTTCAGCCTCCCGCGCCAACTCCGGCGTCAGGTCCGTTCGCACGTCGGCGGGATCGATTGCGCCCGTGGCCAGCAGCAGATGGAGATCGAAGACGTCACGGGCTTGGGTTACGGAGCGGCAGGCCAAGGCATTGACCTTTTGAGTCCAAGCCGCGGGAGCCGGATAGTGCGAAGCGAGCAGGGGAGGAAGACCGAACGCGCGAAGCACGGCCGGATCGACCGGCTCCAGCACGGCGTCGGCGAACGGACGCCGGCGGGAGAATTCGATTTTGGTGGGAAGCGGGCGATTGGCGGCCGGAGTGAGAAGCCCGAATTTCCAGCGTTGCGTGGTTTCCGTTTGCTTGGACGCGGTCACATGCTCGATCGCCAACCGTCGCACGGCGAGGGCTTGGCGGAATGCTTTTGCATTCAGCACCCGTTCCACGCGGGTGCGCAGGTCATCGACGGACAGTGTTTGGACATCGAAATCCATATCTTCCGAATAGCGGGGACTTTTGAAAAAAAAGCGCAAATTACATCCGCCCTTGAGGGCATAAACCTGCTTGTCTATCGTCTGCCCCAGATGCGACAGGACGAGGAGATGGAATAGTTCGACTTCTGCGATCGGCATGGGCTCAGACATATCAACCTCCCTTTCTTCGCCATTATGAATAATGTACAAAAAAGACACAGATGTCAATAACATGCATTATGATAAGTGGTCTCTACGTCGTATGTCCGGGCCCCGTCCAAACCGTAAAGGAAAAGGATTGGACTCTAATCAGCCGGCTATGAGAACATAACGGAAATGAGCGCCCTACGCCTATTTCCCATTCCGGTCGTCGTCACCAGCCGGTGCCTGGGCTTCGAGGCCTGCCGGTATGACGGGACGATGCTGCCGTTTGCATGGGCGGAGCGCTGGCGGGGCTATATCCGGTTCCAGGCGGTCTGTCCCGAACGGGACATGGGGCTGGGCGCCCCCCGTCCGCCCATGCGGCTTGTTCAGGCCGCGGCCGGCCCCCGGCTGATGAGGCCGGACACGGGCGACGATCTGACCGAGCGCCTGGTCGCCTTCTCCCGCGCCTGGCTGGACGACCTTCCGCAGGCGGATGGCTTCATCTTCAAGGAAAAATCGCCCTCGTGCGGGTTACGGCAGACCAAGCGCTTCCAGGGCCTGACGGATCTGGAGCCGGTGGGGCGGGGCGCCGGCTTGTTTGCCGACGCGGCAACGGCGCGCCATTTTCTAAAGCCTGCGGCGGACGAGGAGTCTCTGGAAAACGCCCTTTTCCGGGACAGCTTCCTGATCCGGCTGTTCGCCTCCGCGGCGGTGCACCAGGCGCGGCGCGCACAGACGCTGGAAGCGCTTCAAAAGGCCTATGCCCGGTATCGGCCGCTGGTGGAAGAGACCTGGGCCGAACGCGCGGAAGAACTGGACCGGATTCTTGCGCCCAAGGAGTGGACTTCCTTCGAGCGCGTCGCGGACGCGCTCGAGGAGGGACTGCTGGGGGCATTGAAGCGGCGAAATCCGCGCGCGCCGGCACCGGACTCGCTGCACCTCTATCCCGAGGCGTTGCGGGACGCATGAACGGAACCGACGTATCCTTCCAAGACCGCCCGTCGGATCGCCTCCCCGACCGGCCGGGAATACCGTGGTTTTATTATGGGGCGGTTTTTTTGGCGTCTTTCCTGCTGTTTGTCCTGGAGCCGATGCTGTCCAAGGCGCTACTGCCGCAATTCGGGGGGAGCTACCTGGTCTGGGGGGCGAGCATGGTCTTCTTCCAGGCCGTGCTGCTGGCCGGGTACCTGGTCGTTCACTTGCTGGTTTCGCGCATCGGCGTTTCCGCCTATGCCTGGGTGCATGCGCTGATCCTGGCGGCCGCCTTCGTCAATTGCCCGTTCCGCCCCTATGAGGCGGGACTTCACGAAAATTCGCCGCTTTTTCTGGAGGTGTTCCGCTTGCTGGCGCGATCGGCCGGACCGGTGTTCATGGCGCTTTCCACCATCAGCATTATTGCTCAGAAATTCCTCACCGCAACGACTCTTGGCCGGACATGCAATCCTTACGCCTTGTACGGGGCGTCCAACCTCGGGGCCTTGGCCGGATTATTCGCCTATCCCGTTCTGATCGAGCCGTTTACGACATTTAAGACGCAAAGCGCAGCCTGGTGGATCGGGTATTCCGTCATGGCGATAGCCGGCTTGCTTTGCATTCCCAGGAAAGGGGCGGGGCCAAGCCCCGCGCAGCCCCGCGAGCCCTTGTCCGGCGCGGTTGCTCCGGCGGCCTCCGCGGCGCGGAAAATCCTGTGGTTCCTGCTCAGCCTGGCGGGCTGTTTTGCGCTGCTTGCCGTAACGAATGTGTTGACGTTGGACGTGGCATCGGTCCCGCTGCTTTGGGCGTTGCCGCTGGCCGTCTACATGCTGACGTTTGTCCTGACGTTCCAGGAGAAGCCTTGGTTCCCCGGGCGTTCCCGGGACCTGTTCAACTGGACCACGGGAACGGCCCTGATCCTGTTCGTCATGATCCGCATGCGGCTTGAACTGCCGGTGCCGCTGATGACGGCACTCTTGCTGTTCATCCTGTTCTGGACATGCCTCAATTGCCACGGAACGCTTGTCGAAATCAAGCCCGCCGCTGCCGGAGAGCTGACGTTGTTTTACCTGTGCATCGGCGCCGGCGGATTCGCCGGGGGAATCCTGGCGGCGTGGATTGTTCCCGCCGTGACGACGTGGGTGATCGAGCCCTACCTGTGCCTGGCGCTTGCCGCGCTGGCGTTTGCGGCGGCCGACGTGGAAACCGGCGAGGCCCGGGTTCGGGGCATCACCGGCGCGCGGGTTGCGGGCGTATGCGGCGGCTTGCTGGTGATGGCGATCATTATCTTCGCGCCGCGGTTTGGCTCGTCCGCGCCGGGCGGCTTCGGGATGCGCGTGGCGTTCGCCGGCATGGCGGGCGCGACGCTGCTCTTGATCCGGGCGACGGCCAGGGACAGCCTGAGCCTGGCCCTGGCCGTGCTTTTCGTCACGGCCGGAACGGCCCTGATGCCGGAGCATCAGGCTGGCCCAGGGGGCGGGCTGGTCGCGACACTCCGCAACTACTACGGGGTCTACCGGATTTTCGACGCCGGCGGCATGCGCTATCTCCAGCACGGCACGACCCTTCACGGCAAACAGTTTCTCGATCCCGCGCGGCGCGACGAGCCGCTTTCCTATTACCACCGCACCGGGCCCGTCGGGAAATGGCTCGCCGTCGCTTCGCCGAAGCAAGTCGCCATGCTGGGCCTGGGCACCGGCGCGCTGGCCGCCTACATGCGGGCCGGCCAAAGCCTGACCATTTACGAAATCGATCCCGACGGTGTGGCCATCGCCGAGCGCTATTTTTCTTACCTGGATCGCGCCCGGCGGAACGGCGCGGCCGTTTCGCTTGTCATCGGCGACGGCCGGCTGTCCCTCGGGAAGGAGCCCGCTGGAAAATTCGACGTGCTGATCCTTGACGCGTTCAACAGCGGTTCCATTCCGGCGCATCTGCTGACCCGGGAGGCGCTGGCCGTCTACCGGCGGGCGCTGAAACCCGACGGAATCCTGTTCATGCACATCTCCAACAAGCACCTGGATATCGAGGCGCTGGTTTATTCGGTTGCCGCCAGCCTGGGCTTGCAGGCGGCAACCCAAGCGGGCGGGGACGACGCGGCGGCCGGCGCCGACGCGTCGCAATGGGTGGCGATTACCGCCGCGGATTCGCCGACTGCGGCGCTGCATGCCCAGGGCTGGCGGCGTACCGAATTCAGGAATCGATCGCTTCCGCGCCCCTGGAGCGACGACTACAGCAATTTGTTGGGGATTTTGCGCTGGTGAAAATCAGTCGAAAGGAGTAAAAGCAGGACATGAAAAAGATATCCGTATCGGCCATTCTCGGACTCGTGTTGGCAACCGCGTTTTCTTCAGGAGCCGCCGACCCCGCGGCCGTCAACGCCAATCCTGCGGCGGAGAAGATCAAGGCCCTTCTCGAAAAAGCGTCGCGGGGAAAGGCGACCGAACTGTTCGTGGCGGATTATTGCACCGGCTCGAAAGCCACTTCCGCGGAGGCGCTCAACCAGAAGAAGCAGGACGCCATCCGCGACTATGAAGCCCTGCTGGCTGTTCCGGAATTCAAGGCGGAACCGGCCAAGGGCGGACTCTCCCGCTACGCCGAAGCCGCGGTCGACCTGGCGGAACTGTATGCCCTTGCGGGGCAGCCCGACAAGGCCCACGCCCTGCTTCTCGATGTGCTCAAGGCGCCCCAGCATCGCAATACGCTCCTGCGCGGCTACACGGCGCTGGCCAACGTCGCGGCCCTGCGCAATGACAAGGCGGGCGTGGTCAAGGCGTACCGCGAACTGCTGCAAAAAGTGCCGGCCGACACCGTTTTCGGGCGGCGCGACTCGTTCCGCGGCTATCTGGAGCTGGCCAAGCTGGCGTTGAATTACCTGGAAGGCTACGATCTCGATGCGCTCCAACTGCCGCGCTACACGGGCGCCAAGGCCTATCCCACGCCGCAAGACGCCCAGTATTCGAACGACTTCGTTCCGCTCGCCGGCGTGAAGATCGAGGGACTCGACGCCCAGTCCCCGCTCTATAGCCTGATCGCGGTCAAATTCAAACGCTATGGCATCGAGGTCGGCCCGAAAGGCGCGTTCACGATCAAGGTCAACACGGTCGACGCTCCCGCCGCGCCCGAGAAACCGCAGGCATATGCCCTGAAGGTCACGAAGGAAGGCGCGGTCATCCGCGGCGCCGACAAGTCGGGCACCGTCTGGGGCGTGGTCAGCCTGATCCAGCTCGTCGATCCGGCGAAGAAAGCGATTCGCCTTTGTGCGATCAACGACTGGCCGGCCACGCTTCGGCGCGGCCATTCCGGGTCGTTTTTGAACCAGGTTGAATTCTCGCTCTTCAACAAGGAAAGCCTCGTCATCAACCAGAACGGCATACTCTTCCCGAATAACGGGGTCGATTATGCCTGTCCGGCGCTCCACAAGATGATCGCCGCCGCCGAGGCGAAGGCGTTCACCGACTTCGGGCTGGAACTGGCGTACCTGGAACGCCGCGTCATGTGGTGGGAAATGTCCCTGGACAACGAGAACGTGTTCCGGATGGAACGCGATCTGGGCGCCTTTCTCGCCTCGATCGGCGTCACGCACGGCCTGGCCTTTGACGACAGCCGCTATCCCGGCAGTGCCGACGACCTGAAAAAGCACGGCATGCTGCGAGCGGAGTTGGACGCGAAATTCATGGCGCGGCTCGACCGGGAAGTCAAGGCGGCTCACCCGAATTACCGGCTCATTTTCTGTCCGCCCTTCTACTGGGGGCCCGATGCCCGCGGCATGAATTTCACCGATCAGGAGCGCGAGACGTATCTCGGCGCGTTCGGGCAATACACCGATCCCGGCGTGGGCATCTGGTGGTCGGGCGGCGGCGTCCTGGCGCGCGCCATGCGGCCCGACCAGATCGAATGGTTCCGCAAGCTGACGAAGCGCAATCCGACGCTCTGGCAGAACCGGACGGGGAATCATGAAAGCCTGAACTACATCGCGGACGAAACTCCGCTCGACGACTGGTATTACAAAGGCATGGTCGAGAACGACGTCGCCGCGGTCATGAAAAACGCCGGCATGCCCGGCGAAGGCACGCAATGCTCGGTGTTCGCGAATTATCTGTGGAACCCGGGCGCGTACGACCGGGCCGCCGCGTTGAAATCGGCCATGGACCTGCTGTTCGGTCCGGGCATTTACGAGCTGCTCAAGCCGGGCACGGACGCGCTGGCCTATTTTGACCCCTATTTGCTGAATATTTCGCCCGCGATCCTCAAGGAGAACGTGCAGGATCTGGAGGCGAAGGTCAAGCTGGCCAAGGAGATGTGGGACAAGGCGTACGCCAAGAGCCCCAAGGCGCTCGACACCTTTCCGGCCTATTACCGGTTGGGCATTGGCCGGGCGGAGGGCATCCTGAAGGTGGCGAAGAATCCTCCCGATTTCACCGCCCTGTACAAGCAATACGCCAAGGAAGTCGCGCAGACCGAGGGCGAGGCCGTTAAATACGCCGGCTACAACAAGGAAAAGGGCGACATCCTGATCACCGCGCCGGGCATCTTCGGCGGGCGCGGCGTCATGTATAACAACCACTCCATGTACAACGGCGACATCCGGCTCGGCACGCCCCTGTACGGAGCCCAGACTCCCTATGCCAAGGGAACCGCCGAGTTCACCCTCGATCCGGTCAAGGGCGACGTCGAGGTCCTGGTCTCGGGTTCCGACGACGAGCGGGCGGACAAGTGCCTGGTCCGGATCAGCGTCAACGGCGAAACCCTCTATGAAGGAGCCGACGCGTTTCCCGACAAGGCGTATGCGGTCAAGTCCGTGATCGCGCCGAAGAAGCTGCTCCGCAAGGACAACACGGTCACGGTGGAGAACCTCGCGCCCGGCGACAATCCCCGCGGCGTGCCCTGGTTTTTCGTCAATTTCATCGTGGTGCGGCAAAAGTAAGTCCTATCCCTGCTCCCGAACGGAGGTATTGACCATGGACGCACCATATCGCCAACTGCTTCGTCAAACACTATATGCCGGGAAAGCCGTTCCCGCGCCGGCCGACTGCGACGCCACCCCCCGTTGGCTGGCCAAGCCCGTGTCCGCTCGTCTGGTCCTGAACAACGGGCGCACGCTGGACCATGTTGAGATTTGCGGCGACGGTCCGATGGACCTATGCGAATGCGACGGACGCCCGGCCATCCGGCGGGAATACCCGGCCGCCGTGCTGAAGGACCGCGGCGGATGGAGCGGGCTAGCCCTCACACTCAACGGCCTGGACGGCCGCGCCTTCAACCGCATCAGCCTCTGGGTGCGGGCCGAATGCGTCGGCCTGCGCTATTTTTACATCCATGTGACGCCCCGCAACGGCGGCCCCAACGGCAACGAGGCCTCGGAGGGCTTTCATACCACGACCATCCGGCCCAACGAGTGGACCCGGATCGTGTACGAGATCCCGTTCTTCCACCGCGACGCGCTGACGGGGCTCGAAATCTACTGCGTGCAGTTCGGCGCGCCGGAGGGACTGGGAGACGAGCACATCCGCTTTTATGTGGGCGAAGTAGCCCTGGAAACGGTGGAACCCGACGCCTGCCGCGGCTGGAACACGGACAGCCGGATCGCCTATTGCCATAGCGGCTACGTCACGCGCGGTCAGAAATTCGCGCTGACGCAGGTGAAAGCGAAGACGTTCCGCCTCGAAGATGCGGCGACCGGCGCGGTGGTGTATGAAGCACCGGCCAAAGAGGTGACCGATCCCATTGGAACGTTTACGAGCATGGACTTCACGGCGTTCCAGAAAGAGGGCGTTTTCCGCCTGCGGATCGGCAACACGGCGACGGACCCGTTCCGGATCGACGCACATCCGTTCGACTCGGCATTTACCAAGGTTTTGAACTACTTTGCCCAGGAACGGTGCGGCACCCCCGTGGATGGCGTGCACGAGACGTGCCACCTGAACGTCTTCTCGCGTCACCCCGACGGCCGGCGGGTCAGCATCGCCGGCGGCTGGCATGACGCGGGCGACCTGTCGCAGAGCGCCTCCAATTCCGCGGAGATCACGCTCTCGCTGTTGGATACCGCGGCGGCGGTCCGCGCCCGGGAGCCCGAGCTGGCGGATCGGTTGCTGGCCGAGGCGCGCTGGGGCCTGCAATGGCTGCTCCGCACGGCGTTCGGCGACGGCTACCGGCCCTGCTGGTCCCAACTGAACGTCTGGACCCGCAATATCGAGGGCGCACCGGACGATGTGTTCCGGAACGCGTCGCGCGGCGCGTTCACCAACCTGATGGCGGCGGCGGCCGAGGCGGAAGGCGCGGTGGCGTTCCGGGAGGAGGATCCGTATTTTGCGGACTGGTGCCTGCGTTCGGCCGCGCGGGATTTCGGCTTCGGCCTGGATCCGGGGGACAACACGATCGGGTGCTGGTCCGAGTACTGCGGCGCGGTGCTGCTGGCGGCCGCGGCGCTCTATGACGCGTCGGGCGACGGCGAGTATTTGCGCAAAGCGGAGCCGTTCGCGAAGCGTCTGCTGGCCTGTCAGCAGGTGACTCCGGTGGGCGAGGCGTTTCAACTGAGCGGCTATTTCAACAAGGACGAGACGAGCGGGCGGCCGCTCTCCTTTGGCGACGAGCATGAGGAAATCTTGGGGCTCGGACTGATTCGCTTTGCGCAGCGAACGAAGAACGACGCCCTGCGGACCGACTGCGCGGCGGCGGTCCGGCGGTATTGCGATTACCTGCGGGCGATCGCCAAGGTGGATGCGCCCTACGGCGTGCTGCCGTCCTACATCTACGATCTCCACGAGTTCCGGGATCACCGGCCCCCGAAGATGACGGACGAGCAATTGGCGGCGGAGAACGCGCATTGGCACGCGCTGCTGAAAAACGGGATTCGGATGGATGATCGCCGTTATCTGCGCCGGATGCCCGCGCCCCGGCCCGGTATGGGGTACTTCATGCCTCCGCTTGCCCGCGCGAAGATCGCGGCGGAGGCGGCCCGATGGCTCGGCGAGAACGACCTGCGGGAGCTGGCCGTCCGCCAGCTCGAGTGGATCCTCGGCCTGAATCCGTTCTCCGCCTCCGGCGTGTACGGGGAGGGTTATAACTGCCATCCGCTGTACGTGGGCGGCTCCGGCCAGTTCACCGGCGCCGTGCCCTGCGGCATCAAGTCGTTCGGCGACGACGATGCGCCGTACTGGCCGACGGCGACCTATTGCATTTACAAGGAAGTCTGCGTGCATCCGGCGGCGGTGTTCCTGTGGCTGATGGGGAATTTGGAATAAGCCGGGGCAAGGGTGGGCAAGGTGCGCGATTGACAGACCCCGCCGCCATCGGCCACACTGGGCCCATGAACGACGTTTTGAAAGAGCCTTTCGCCATTCCGGTCCGCGTGACCTATGCGGACACGGACCAGATGGGGGTTGTGTACTATGCCAACCACCTGGTCTATTACGAACGGGCGCGCACGGAACTGTTGCGCGCCTACGGCCTGCCCTACGCGAAACTGGAATCCCTGGGCGTTCTGCTGCCCGTGGTTGAGGCGCACTGCGAGTATCACGGGCCGGCCCGGTACGACGACCTGCTGACCGTTCAGGCGGTGCCCGAGCTGCTCAGCGGCCTGCGGCTGCGCATTCATTATGCGATGCGGCGTGACGGGGAGCTACTGGCTTCCGGATATGCGGACCATGTGTGCATGGGGCGCGACGGCAAACCCCACCGGATGCATCCCGAACTCCGCCGCGTGATGGAGCGCGCCATCGCCGAACGAGGCGCCGACCCGCCGGGGTGATTTCACTGGCGTCGGAACAGGTGGCGCGATATGCTGGGCGGCGAGGCGAACGCCCTAAGGAAGCGAGGCGAGATATGATTTCCAAAGCGCTGATCGAACGCATGTTCGGGGCCGCGTCCATCCAGCGGTGGAACGACCACGTCCGTCCCGTCGAGCTGACCGAGTTGGACAAGCAGGCCCACAAGGCCATCATCGTTTTTCTCCTCGCCAAGTTCGAGGAGGACCGCCATCGCGGCACGCCGCTCGACTGGTCGTTTCTGATCGACGGGCTGATCTTCGAGTTTCTTCCGCGCGTGGTGCTGACGGACATCAAGGCCCCTTTTTTCCACCGGCTCATGAACATCCACGGCGACAAGGTCAATAGCCATGTGCTCAAGGAGCTCGAGCCCGAGCTGGCGCCGCTGGGCGACCTGCACGCCAAGCTGGCCGCCTACCTGGCGGGGGAACGCGCCGGCTGCCTGGAGCGGCGCATTCTCAAGGCCGCGCACTACCTGGCCACGCAGTGGGAGTTCCGGCTGGTCTATCACCTGGAGCCGTTCCTCTACGGCATCGAGCGGACCAAAGAGGAGATCGAGAACCAGCTCGAGGATTATATCGATCTGATCGGCGTGCGGAAAATCAACCTCAAGCAAAAGGCCTACGGATTCGTGGACCTGTGCGGCCAGCTCCGGTTCCAGCAGCGCTGGGCGCAGACGCCGCGCATGCCCAGCACCTCGGTGCTCGGCCACTCCCTGTTCACCGCCATGCTCGCCTACCTGTTCGGCATCGAACGGGACTGGTGTCCCGCGCGCAAGCGGAACAACTTCCTCGGCGCGCTGATGCACGATCTGCCCGAGGTGTTCACGCGGGACATCATCTCGCCGATCAAGCGGTCGATCGAGGGTTTGGAGACCTTCGTGGAGCAGGAGGAGCGTTATCTCGTGCGCGAGAGCCTGCTTCCTCTGCTGCCCGAAGCCTGGCACGCACAGATGATCTACTTCGTGGAAAAGCCTTTTGAAAACCGGATCCGGCAGAACGGGAAGCGGCTCGAGGTGACGCCGAAGGAGCTGGGCGCCCGGTACAACCGGGACGACTTCGATCCCGTGGACGGCGGGCTGATCAAGGGGTGCGACCTGCTCAGCGCCATGATCGAGGCAGGCAAGTCGATCGAAATCGGCATCACCGCGCCCGCGCTGCGGTCGGGCGTGGACGAGATCCTGAAAACACGCAAGAAAAAGTCGGACGATTCCGTGCCGATCGACTACTTCGAGATGTTCAAGCCGGCATCGGCTTAATAGGTGAATGCGGAGAACACCGGGTAAAGGCCCAGTTTTTTGCGGCCCTTGAGGAACCCGAGTTCGATCAGGAAGTCGATTTCCACCACCTGGGCGCCGCTTTTCTCCAGAAGCTGAGCCGCGGCCAGCGCGGTGCCGCCCGTGGCGAGCAGGTCGTCGATCAGCAGCACGCGTTCCCCGGCTTTCACGGCATCCACATGCAGGCTGACTTCGGCCGTGCCGTATTCCAGCGCATAGGCCTGGTCGAAGGTTTTGAAGGGCAGCTTGCCCTTTTTGCGGATGGGCACCAGCCCCGCCTTGAGCCCATAGGCCACGGCGGATCCGAACAGGAAGCCGCGCGCGTCGATGCAAGCCACTTTCTGGATGCGGGCTTTCTTGTGGCGCTGGATGAACAAATCCACGGCGGCCCGGAAAAGTTCCGGATCGCCGAGCACGGGCGTGATGTCCTTGAACAGAATCCCGGGTTTGGGGAAGTCCGGCACATCGCGGATGGCGGTTTTCAACGCGTCGATCATGGCCATGGCCGGACCTCCCGGTGCGGGTCAGTTTTTACTTTTTGGCCGCCTTCAGGGCCGCCTGGGCCGCCGCGAGGCGGGCCAGCGGAATCCGGAACGCGCTGCAGCTCACGTAGTTGAGCCCGTTTTTGTAGCAGAACTCCACGGTGGCCGCGTCGCCGCCCTGCTCGCCGCAGATGCCGCACTTCAGGTTCTTCCTGGTGGAACGGCCGCGTTCCACGGCCATCTTCACCACCTGGCCCACGCCGTCGATGTCCAGCGTCTGGAACGGATCGGCCGCGAGGATTTTCTTGTCCAGGTAGTCTTGCAGGAACTTGTCCGTGTCGTCGCGGCTGAAGCCGAAGGTCATCTGGGTCAGGTCATTGGTCCCGAACGAGAAGAAATCCGCTTCGACGGCCATGCGGTCGGCCAGGAGCGCGGCCCGCGGGATTTCGATCATCGTGCCGAACAGGCAGTCGAGCGCTTTGAGCTTGTACTTCAGCAGCACTTCGCCCTTGACCCGGTTGTAGATCGCCCGCTGGTTCCTGAGCTCGGCGGCGTCGCACGTGACGGGGATCATGATCTCGGGTTTGCAGTCCTTCTTCTGGGTGATCAGTTCGGCCGCGGCCTCGAGGATCGCGCGGAACTGCATCTCGGTCACCTCGGGATAGGTGATGCCCAGGCGTACGCCGCGGTGGCCCATCATGGGATTGGTTTCGTGCAACTGCTCGGCCCGTTCGCGCACCTCCTTGAGCGTGATGCCCAGACTGTCGGCCAGCTCCTTTTGCTTGGCGGGATCGGCCGGCACGAACTCGTGCAGGGGCGGATCGAGCAGGCGGATGGTGACGGGCAGGCCGTCCATGACCGCCAGGGCTGCCTTGACGTCGCTCTTGACGAAGCGGAACAGCTTGGAGAGGGCTTTCTTGCGCTCCTCGATCATTTTGCTGAGGATCATCTTGCGGAGCAGGAAGAGCGGCTCGTCGCTGCCTTTGCCGTAAAACATGTGCTCGGTCCGGAACAGCCCGATGCCTTCGGCGCCGAACTGGCGGGCGATGCGGGCGTCTTCCGGGGTATCGGTATTGGCGCGAACGCCCATTTTGCGATACTTGTCCACCAGCTTCATGAAATGCTGGAACCGGGGATTTTCGGTGGCGTCGATCAACTTGAGCGCCCCTTGGTAGACCACGCCGGTCGAGCCGTTCAGGCTGGCCCAGTCGCCTTCCTTGAGCACGCGGCCGGCGGCCGTGAGCTTGCGGCCGGCGGCGTCCACGTGAATGGCGCCGGCGCCGACGATGCAGCACTTGCCCCAGCCGCGGGCCACGAGGGCGGCGTGGCTGGTCATCCCCCCGCGGGCGGTCAGGATGCCGGCGGCCACGCGCATGCCTTCCACGTCCTCGGGGCTGGTCTCCTCCCGGACGAGCAGGATCTTCTTGCCGGTCTTGGCCCATTCGACGGCCTTCTCGGCCGTGAAGACGATGTGGCCGACCGCGCCGCCCGGCCCCGCGGGCAGACCCTTGCCGAGCACGACGGCCGACTTTTCCGCCGCGGGGTCGAGGATGGGATGGAGCAACTCGTCGAGCTGGACGGGCTTCACGCGGAGAACGGTCTCCTTGTCGTTGATCATGCCCTCTTCCAGCATGTCCATGGCCATGTTGAGGGCGGCCGTGCCGGTCCGCTTGCCGGTGCGGGTCTGGAGCAGGTAGAGCGTGCCTTCCTGGATGGTGAATTCCAGGTCCTGCATGTCGCGGTAGTGTTTTTCGAGCTTGGTGCGGATGGCGTCGAGCTGCTTATAGGTGGCGGGCATGGCTTTTTCGAGCGACACCATATCCTTGTTATGCTCGGTCTTCATGCCCTCGTTGAGGGGTTGCGGGGTGCGGATGCCGGCCACGACGTCCTCGCCCTGGGCGTTGATGAGCCATTCGCCGAAGAAGCGGGAGTCGCCGTTGGCGGGGTTGCGGGTGAACGCCACGCCGGTGGCGGAGGTGTCGCCCATGTTGCCGAACACCATGGCTTGCACGGTGACGGCGGTGCCCCAGGCATCCGGAATGCCCTCGATGCGGCGGTAGGCGATGGCGCGCTTGCCGTTCCAGCTCTTGAACACGGCGCCGATGCCGCCCCAGAGCTGCTCCTCGGCGCTGTCGGGGAAGGGCTTGCCGAAGACCTCTTTGACGCGGGCCTTGAAGCGATCGCACAGCTCGCGCAGATCGCCCTCGGTCAGGTCCACGTCGCTCGCGCAGCCTTTTTTCTTCTTCAGTTCGTCCATCATCCGATCGAGCTGCTTGCGGATGCCCATGTCGTCCTTGGGCTCGATACCCTCGGCCTTTTCCATCACGACGTCGGAATACATCATGATCAGGCGGCGATAGGAGTCGTAGACGAAGCGGGCGTTTCCGGTTCGCTTGACGAGCGCGGGGATGGTGGTGGGGCAGAGGCCGATGTTGAGCACGGTTTCCATCATGCCGGGCATGGACTGGCGGGCGCCGGAGCGGCAGGAGACGAGGAGGGGCTTGGCGGGATCGCCGAACGTCATGCCCATTTCCTTCTCGGTCATGGCCAGGGCGGTGGCGACCTGTCCCTGGAGGCCGGCCGGGAACTTCATTTTATTGGAGAAGAAATCGACGCAGCATTCGGTGGTAATCGTGAAACCGGCGGGAACCGGGATTTTGAGTTTGCACATCTCGGCCAGATTGGCGCCCTTGCCGCCGAGCAGGTTCTTCATCGAGGCATTGCCGTCGGCCTTGCCGCCGCCGAAGGAATACACGTATTTTGCCGCCGCCGTTTTAGCCATACCATTCCTCTTTCGTGGTTAAGAAAAGCGGCGACTACTTTATCAGGCGGCGGCGCCAAGTCAAGCTTGCGACAGCGCTTTTTCCAGCGCGTGCGCAGCCTGGCGGGCCTACCGGCCCATACAACCCGCCTGTTACCGCTGCCGGGCGAGGATCTTCCGCATGGTTCCGCCCAGGATGGGAATAAGGACTTTGTCCGGCACATCGAGGGAGAGCAGCCGGCCCAGTTCCCAGTGGATGTCGTGCACCATGGCGTCCGTCCCGTACACCACACGGTCGGCGCCCACCTCGCGGAGCGTCTCCTCCCAGGGGATGGAACTGCAGAAGCTCCCGCACCATTCCAGGTAGACGTTTTTGTGTTTCTTCGCCAGCGCCACCGCCTCGCGGCGGCCGGGATCGCCGCCGCCGGAGTGGCCGATGAGGAGCGGCGCCTGCGGATAGCGGCCCGCGATTTTCTCCAGGAGGGCCGGCGTGTCGTACCCGCCGTCCCAGGTGTGATTGAGCACGGGGAGCCGGTGCTTGTTGGCATAGGCCCACATGGGTGCGAAGCGAGGATCGTCGATCCGGATCTTCCAGTAGTCGCACAGGGTCTTGAACCCGACGTACACCGGGCCGGCGAAGTAGCGGTCCAGCCGCGGGAGCAGGTCGGCGGCATAAAAGGGATTGAAGGACAGATACCCCTGGAACCGGCTGGCCACGGGCTTCAGCACCGCGTCCAGCAGGTCGTTGCCCGCCACCGGGTCGCCGGAGAGGGCCTGCATGCCGGAATAAATCATGGTCCGGATGCCGCAGGCGTCCATGACTTTCAGCGCCTCGGCCACCTGCCGGCGCTCGTCGTGGATCTTCAGCACGTAGCCGCCGGACGGGCCGAGATGGCCGTGCGCGTCCACCGCGTCCACGCCGAGTGGTTTGCCTTCGAGGAACCGCGGCCAAAGCGTGTTGCCCTTCGGGATCGCCGCCGCCACGGGCGCGCCGCGCGGGAGGCCGGTCAGCCGCTCCAGGTTGCCGCAGGCGATCAGGCGCCGCTCGGACTCCGTGATGCCGGCCCGCGCCAGGGCCGCGATCGCGGCGCCGTTATGGCACTTGGGGCCCATGCCGAACACCAGCCGGTCCGCCCCGAACTGCTCCGCCACCAGTTCGATGGCGCCGCCGGAATGCAGCCAGGAGTTGTCCACGAGGATGTTCCGGCGCCGGCGCATGAGTTCGAACACCGGCACGCAGGGGCCCCACATCACCTCGGTCAGGATCACGGGAATGTCGGGGAACAGTTTCGTGAACTCCAGGATGTCGGGGGAAGAGGCATGATCGTGGCGCAGGACGAGGAACGGATGGAGGCGGCGGATCCGGCGCATGACCGGTTCCAACTGCATGAGGGTCAGGCGGCCGGACACGCTGACGAAGCGCAGGGCGCGGGCCCGTTCGCGTTTCATCAGGGCGGCCAGCTCGTCGATGCCGCCGGCTTCATAGTGCATCAGGCCGGACACGGCGAAGGCGGGGATGAGGCGGTCCCCCGCGCCGGGCGTGGCGCGGATCCGCGCCGCCAGCGCCCGGTTGGCCGCGCCCGCGTTGCATTGATCGGACTCCCTGTTCCAGACCAGCGCGCGACCGATGCCGAAACGGTCCATGAAGGCGAGCCGGTCCCGCATCTCGGGGAACTCGGATGCGCCCGAGGAGGGTTTTCCTGAACAGCCGTTGACGTCGAACAGCACGGGAACCTTATTCATGCGTCAGAATCCTCTTTGGTATGGCGCTTCAGAATGGGTGAGGGGATGTTAAGTGGACTCGTGATCCATTTACAAGGTGAAAAGGAATACAAGG
>CAZSUH010000046.1:0-23306 GCA_964609905.1 uncultured Verrucomicrobiota bacterium | reverse complement strand
TTTGGGAAATCAGGGAAAATGCACAAGACTCTTTTTGGCGATCTACCAGACGACTGGCCGCTAAGGCAGTTGTCTAAGGTGTTCGCTCCGGTAAAGCGCCGCAACACCAAAGGTGTCGCGCTTGTCCTTACGGCATCCGGCCAGAATGGCCTTGTGGATCAGAGAACCTACTTCTTAAAGACAATGGCAGGACTGGACCAGACGGGGTACTACCTACTCCAGCGGGGTGAATTCGCATACAACCGCAGCGCCATGGAAGGCTATCCATTTGGAGCCATCAAACGACTGGACCTGCACGAGGAAGGCATTCTTTCCACCCTTTATTCATGTTTCCGGTTGGCCGACGCCAACTGCGATTCTGACTTCTACGCCCAATTCTGCGAGACCAGGTTGTTGGATCGCCAACTGCGTGAGATAGCGCATGTGGGAGGCCGTGCGCATGGCCTCCTCAATGTCACAGAATCCGACTTCTACGCGATGCACATCCCCGTGCCGTCGCTCGAGGAACAACGCGCCGTCGCCACCGTCCTGACCACGGCCGACGAGGAGATCAAATCCCTGGAGGCGAAGTGCGCGGCGCTGGAGAGCCAGAAGAAGGGGCTGATGCAGGAATTGCTGACAGGTCAAATCCGGGTTAAGGGGTGAGGTGTTAACATGCCATTACCTGGTGGTCCAAGTGATAAGTACGGGAATCGCTACGAAGGGAAGTGGACGGCTTTTTGTATCGGCCAAGTGATGTGGGAAGAGGCTGATTCCATACGTATTGAGGTGCCTGGACCCGAAGGCGAGGGCTGCGAATTTGTTCTCAAGCGAGGGGGGAGCATCGAGTATCATCAAGTTAAGCGACAGCATGCCCGCTCAGGGGATTGGACTATACAGGCAGTCAACGGACATTGATATGCGCACAAGATGCCTGGACTTAGTAGATCGTCTCTTGTCACAGGGAAGCTATGGAATTTCCAAGGAGTTGGAACAATTCGAACGATAGGCGCGCAATGGAAGAGCACACCACATACGGCATCGAGCAACACGCCCTCCCGGATTACACAGAGCGCATCCAAAGCCAACTCCCAGCCCTGCACCTGCTCATTCAACTGGGCTGGCAATACCTGACCCCGGCGCAGTGCGTGAAACTGCGCGACGAGCGGCTCGGGTCCGCCATCCTGGAGCCCGTGCTGACCCAGTACATCCGGGATCAAGCACGCTTCGAGTTCAAGGGCCAGTCCCGGCCCTTCACGGAAAACGCCATCGCCAACGCCGTCCAGGCGCTGAAAGCCTTCCGCGCAACCGGCGCCACGCATCAGAACGAGCAAGCCTACGATCTTTTGTGCCTCGGAACCGACGTGCCCCAGACGATCGACGGTGACACCAAGAGCTTCAAGATCCACTATATCGACTGGCGGAACCCGGCCAACAACACCTACCACTGTACGGCCGAATTCAAGGTCGAGCGCATCGGCCACCAGAAACACTACATTCCGGACATCGTCCTTTTCGTGAACGGCATCCCCCTGGTGGTCATCGAGTGCAAGCGCAGCGCCTATCCCGATCCCAAAAAGAAGCCCATCGACCTGGCTATCGGCCAACTCGGGGATTATCAGCAGAAGGAGGGCATTCCCCAGCTATTCCTGACTTCCCAACTGCTCCTCGCCCTGGCCCGTGACAAGGCGGAATATGGCACCACCGGTACACCCCGTAAGTTCTGGTGTGTCTGGAAGGAAGATGGGTTGGACGAGCCAATACGGGAGATTCTTTCTGGAGGGCGCCGCGCTGTCGGCGCCTCTTCGGACGGACGCGACGGCGCGCGTCCCTCCAATTTGGATGATCTTTTCGCTTTCCCGTTCGATGCCTGTGCCGCCGAGTTTCGCTCCATTCTAACCCAGGGGCGGGCTGTCTACGAACAGGACCGCGCGCTCTATGCCTTGTGCCGGCCCGAGCGTCTGCTTGAACTCGTCTTCAAGTTCATCGTTTTCGACAACGGCGAGAAGAAGATCGCCCGCTACCAGCAGTATTTTACGGTGAAGGACATTCTCGCGCGCGTCCGCTCGGCTCCCCCGGATAACCCTCGCCCCGGCGGCGTCGTCTGGCACACGCAGGGAAGCGGCAAGTCCTTGACCATGGTCATGCTAGCCAAGTCCATCGCCTTGTCCTACAGGGATGACCCCGCCATGCAGAACCCGCGCATCGTCCTGGTCACGGATCGGATCGATTTAGACGACCAGATCTACGGGACGTTCCGGGCCTGCGGGTTGACGCCGGAGCAGGCGAACAGCGGCAGCGAACTCGTGGAACTCCTCCTGGAAAACAAGACACACATCGTCTCCACCACCATTCAGAAGTTTGCGGCGGCCGGGACCAACCGGCGGATGCGCATGGCCGACCGGAACACCTTCGTGCTTGTGGATGAAGGCCACCGTACGAACTACAGCGACCAGCATGCGCGCATGAAACTCGCGCTAAAGGGCGCCTGCTTCATCGCCTTCACCGGCACACCGTTAGCCAAGTCCGCCAAGAAAAACACCTTCGTCCAATTCGGCGACCTGTTCAAGCCGCCGTATACCATCGCCCGCGCGGTGGATGACAAGGCCGTGGTGCCGCTCCTTTACGAGGCTCGGCATGTTCCTCAGCCCGTGGAGCAAGAGGCCATCGATAGTTGGTTCGAAAAACTCACCTTGGGTTTGACCGTGGAACAGAAGGCCGATCTCAAACGGAAATTCTCATCGGAACGTCAACTGAACAAGGCTGCTCAGAAGGTACGGATGATCGCGTGGGACGTCAGCCTTCACTATACCGCGACTTACCAGGGCACGGGCATGAAGGGACAACTGGTGTCCCCGGACAAGGCCACCGCGCTGCTGTACAAACTGTTCCTGGACGAGTTTGCGCAACTCTCCTCGGAAGTGCTTATCTCGGCGCCTAATGTTCGGGAGGGCGAAGAGATGAACGGCGCCGACGGCCCTTCGGTGGAACTCAGGGCAGGCGCGGCGCCCTCCAAGGAAGAAGAAGAATTCTGGCAGGGGATGATGGATCGGTATGGCTCGGAGAAGAAGTATAACAAGCAATTGATCAATGCCTTCAAGCACACCGACAGGCCGGAGATCATCATCGTCGTGGATAAGCTCATCACCGGGTTCGATGCGCCCTGCAACACGGTCCTTTACCTGGCCCGAAAACTGAAGGACCACACGCTGCTGCAGGCCATCGCGCGGGTGAACCGCCTGTTCGAAGGCAAGGAATACGGGCTTATCTTGGACTATAGCGGCGTCATCGAAGAACTCGACCAGGCGATCGACTTCTACACCCAACTTGCGGAGTACGACCGTGAGGACTTGGCGGAGACAATCTCCTACATAGAAGACCGCGCCGCGCAACTTCCACAACTTCATTCGGATCTCTGGGAGCTGTTCGAAGCCGTCAAGGGGTCGAAGGATCCGGAGGCATATGAGAGTCACCTGCGCGATCCGGAGCGGCGGACGCGATTCTATGACCGCTTCGGACTCTTTGCCCGCACGCTCGCACTCGCCCTATCCTCCACCACGTTTCTGGAGAAAACCGCACCCAAAACGATCCAGACATACCGACGCGATCTGAAGTTCTTCCAGAATCTCCGCGCGGCAGTTTCCGTCCGCTACCAGGAGCGTGTGGACTTTTCCGAATACGAACCCAAGATCAAGAAGCTCATCGACGCCCATGTCGGCGCCGGCGAGGTGGTCCATCTATGCAAACCCATCAACCTCCTGGACGCGGCGGAACGGAACCGCGTGCTCGAGGATCAGGGCAAGAGCGCCGAAGCCAAGGCGGATATGATTGCCTCCGCCACCCGCAGGATAATCGAAACCGAGATGGCGAAGGATCCAACTTTCTACAATCGCTTCTCGAAACTGTTGGAGGATGTCCTTGCCGCGCTGGAGGCAAAACGCATCCAGGCACTGGAAGCATTGGGAAAGATCAAGGACATTGCCACAAAGGTCGCCACGCACACGGAAGACAACACGCCTTCGGAATTGGTCGGCAACGATATGGCTCGGAGATTCTTCGGCTGTTTGAGAGAGGATGTCGAGAAATACACCGTGGGCAAACCCGATCCGGCGGCACGGGTTGCATTGGCCGTGGTCGAACGGATCAGGAAGCATAAGATTCGCGACTGGCGCGAGAACCAGGATGCCTTGAACCGTATGCGGGGCGAGATTGACGACATCTTTTTCGAAGTGTGCAAGGAGTTTGACGTCCAGTTGCCTCTGGAGACACAGGACAAACTCATCGATGCGTGCATCGAGGTTGCCAGGGCCAATGAAGACTGAACCCTCCCAACGCATCCTTGAATACGGGAATCGGCGTATTGTGTACCGCCTGCACCGGGCCGACCGGATACGCCTGCGCATCGTCGTCGCTCCAAGTCTGTGCGTGGACGTTTACGCGCCCGCCTCGGCAACGGAAAAAGCAATTCTCGAAGCGGTACGCAACAAGGCTCCTTGGATTTGCCGGGCACTCGACCATGCCTCCGACTTTCATCCCCTGCCGAGTCCGAAAAACTGCGTGAGCGGGGAGACATTCATGTTCCTGGGGCGCCAATACCGCCTCCGCGTGGAGGCCGGACCGCGAAGCCCGGCGAGGCTCCACGGCCGATTTCTGGAAGTGACGCTTCCGGATAAGTCAGCCACGGTCGGCGTAAGACGAATGCTCCAGAGCTGGTATGAGGAACGAGCCGCAGCCGTTTTTGCCAGGCATGCGGCCAAGTGCCAGGAGATCGGAGCCCGGCACGGCATTCCACAGGCCAACTTCGTGATACGCCGCATGCGAACGCGATGGGGGAGTTGCACCGCAAGCGGGCGCATCACGCTGAACGTCGACTTGGTTCAAACCCCGGTTCACTGCATCGAATACGTGCTCATGCACGAACTCTGTCATCTGGCGTACCACAACCATTCCAGCGCCTTTTATCGCCTGCTGAATCGCTGCATGCCTGACTGGGAACAACGCAAGCGCATCCTGGACAAGATTGCCCTTCCGGCCGCCGTCCGGCCATCGGAACGGCTATGAACCCGATTCGCCTTTGCGCTGCCGGGCCAGGGTTTTCGCCGCAATCTGCATGAAATAGTTGTCGCGGATTTCCTCGCCGATCGTGGTGGCCTCGCCATGGCCGCAGATCACCTTCGTTTCCGCCGGCAACCGCGCCAGTTTGAGAAGCGATTCAGTGAGCGTGCGACTGCTCCCGCCGGGCAGGTCCGTGCGGCCGACAGACCCCTGGAACAGCGTGTCGCCGGCCAGGAGCAGCTTGTCCTTCTCGAAATAGAAGCAGATGCAGCCCGGCGAATGACCGGGCGTGTGGATCACCCGGAACGTCATCTTGCCGAACGTGAACACCGAGCCGTCGGCCACCTCCGGAAAGGGGCCATCCGGTTTTTTCGGCATCGGATAGTAGGGGAGCAAGGCGTTTTTCGGTGAAAACGCCCACTCCGCATCCTTCGGATGGATCAGCACGGGCGCGGGCCGGGCGCTCCACAGGTCGGCCAGGGCCGACAGATGATCCGCGTGACCGTGCGTGAGCAGGTAGGCGCCGACGGTGAGGTTGTCCCGTTCCAGCGTCTTGACCAGATCCGGCGCATCCGCCCCGGGATCGGCGACGAGCGTCATGCGGTCCTCATCGGACACGAACACGCAATTGGCCTCGAACGCGCCGGTGGGAATGATGCGGGTCTTCATGTCAGATTCCGTCCAGCGGAAGTTCGCGTTCGGTGCGGTCGGCCAGATTCTTGACGCGGGCGGCGCCGCGCGCGAGGTCATCGGGCCCGAGATAAATCGCCTCTCCAACGCCTGATTTTCCGGCCCGGGAGAAAAACGCCTTGGGTTTTTCGCGGGCGAGGCCGAGGTTGACGTTCCGCCCCTGGTTGCGCAGAGACGCGGCCAGCCGGATGGCGGTCTGGCGCTGGGCATCGTCCATAAAGCCGATGTAGAGGAGTCCTTCCCCGTGAGCGGAGGGCATTTTCCCTTTCTCGGCCAGCAGTTCCGCGATGACCACGTCGCCGAAGCCGAGCCCGACGGCGGGCATCGGCTGGCCGCCGAGCATGGCGAGCAGGTTGTTGTAACGGCCGCCGCCGAAAACGGCCCGCAGTTTGCGCTCCGTGTCGAAGCACTCGAACACGATGCCGGTGTAGTAGCCGAGGCCGCGGATGATCGACATGTCGAAGCGGATGCTGTCGCGGATGCCGTGATCGGCCGTCAGCGCGAAAAAGGAGGCCAGTTCCGCCGAGGCGGGGGTTTCCGCGCCGAGCATGGCCAGCGCGGCTTCCCAGGAGTCGATGGCCATGACGCGGAAGGCGGCGTCGATGGCGGCGCGGTCGAGTCCCTGGCCGGTCAGGAGGTCGGCGATGGCGGTGTCCTCCATTTTGCCGCGCTTGTCGAGGGCCAGGAAAAGGGCGGCGTGGTGAGCCGCCGCAATGCCGGCGCGGGCGAACAGGTCGGCGAGGAGGGCGCGGCTGTTGACGCGGACCTGGGCGTCGGCCGGACCGAGGCCGAGTTTGGCGAGGGCGCGCACGGCGGTGGCGACGACCTCGGCCTCGGCGGCGATGGAGGATTCGCCGATGATGTCGAGGTTCCACTGGAAGTGTTCGCGTTTGCGGCCGCGGGACATGCGTTCGTAGCGGAAGCATTGGGCGATGGCGAACCATTTGAGGGGCATGGCCAGTTGGGTCTGGCGGGCCGCGACCATGCGGGCGAGGGTGGGGGTCATTTCCGCGCGCAGGGCGAGTTCACGGTCGCTTTTATCGCGGAACGTGTAGAGCTGGTCGGCGATCTCCTCGCCGCCCTTGCGCTTGAGCAGGTCCAGGTTTTCCACCACACAGGCGTCGTATGGCTCGAAGCCGGACTGGCGCGCGGCTTCGGACCAGGCCCGGAACACGGCGTTGCGGACGACCATGTCCTCGGGATAAAAATCGCGCATTCCCCGGGGGGGGGCGAAGTGGGATTCGGCGGCTTCGGTCATGGCAGGTTCTGCACCTTTTCTTTCATCGACTTGCCGGGTTTGAATTTGACGATCCGGCGCGGCGGTATGGACACCGTGTTCTCGGGGCGGTTGGGATTGCGGCCGAGACGGGCCTTGCGGGTCTTGACTTCGAAGACGCCGAAGTCGCGGAATTCGATCGTATCGCCCTTGACCAGGCTCTCGACGATGGCGTCCAGGGTCTTCTGGACGACCAGGTGCACCTGCTGTTGCGTGAGGCCGATTTCCTCGGAAATACGGTTGACCAGTTCCCGTTTTGTCATGACCGGATCCTTTGTTGATGTGCGATCAGGAGATCAGGGTTTCCACGCGGGCCGCCGCGTCCGCGACGGGCACGAGTTGGGACGTTTTTTCCGTGCGTTTGCGGATTTCCACCTTGCCCTCGGCGAGGGAGCGGTCGCTGACCACGATCCGGACGGGAAAGCCCATCAGGTCGGCGTCCTTGAACTTGACGCCGGGCCGTTCGTCGCGGTCGTCCACGAGGGTGTCGATGCCGGCGCGGGTCAGTTCCTCCTCGAGTTGGAGGGCGGCGTTCAGGCAGGTTTCGTTCGGGGAGAGGGGGAGGATGGTGACGATGAACGGCGCCACGCCCATGGGCCAGACGATGCCGTTTTCGTCGTGGCTCTGCTCGATGATGGCCTGCAGGGTGCGGGTGACCCCGATGCCGTAGCAGCCCATGATGATCGTCTTGCTTTCCTTGTTCGCATCCATGAAGGCGGCGTTGAAGGCTTCGCTGTATTTCGTGCCCAGCTTGAAGACGTGGCCAACCTCGATGCCGCGCATCTCGCGGAGCTTGCCCGCGCTGCAGCGCGGGCAGCCATCGCCTGTTTTCGCGTTGACCAGGTCATGGAAGCCGGTGGGGACGACGTCGCGCGCCATGCTGACGTGAACCAGGTGCGTGTCGGCTTTGTTGGCGCCGGCCGCCAGCCCGGCCTTGCCCTGGAGTCCGAAGTCCGCGTAGATCGGGATTGGGAGGCCGACCGGTCCGGCGAAGCCCACGGGCGCCCCGGTGGCGGCCTCGATCTGGGCGGCATCGGCCAGAACGAGTTCCTGGCAGCCGATGACCTTGCGGAGCTTGATTTCGTTCAAGTCGCGGTCGCCGGGCACGAGGGCGGCGACCGGCTTGCCGTCCGCCAGGCAGATCAGGGTTTTGATCAACCGGCGCGCGGGGAGCTTCAGGAACTTGGTCACTTCCTCGATTGTCCGGGCGCCGGGGGTGGCGACCTCGACGATGGCGGAGCCGGGCGGATCGTCTGCGGGCGGGGGCGTGGCGCGTTCGCCGCGTTCCACATTGGCGGCGTAGGCGCAGGCCTCGCATTCCACGATGCCGTCTTCGCCGGCGTCGGCGAGCACCATGAATTCATGCGAGGCGTTGCCGCCCATGGCGCCGGTGTCGGCCTCGACGATCTTGACCCGCAGGCCGCAACGGTCGAAGATGCGCTCATAGGCCTTGTACATGACCTGGTAGCTGCGATCGAGGCACTCCCAATCCGTGTCGAAACTGTAGGCGTCCTTCATGCTGAATTCGCGGGCGCGCATGAGGCCGAAGCGCGGGCGGATTTCGTCGCGGAACTTGGTCTGGATCTGGTAGAAGGTTTTGGGAAGCTGGCGGTAGGAGTTGAGCTCGTGGGTGACGAGTTCGGTGATGACCTCCTCGTGGGTGGGGCCGAGGGCCATTTCGCGCGCCTGGTGGTCCTTGACGCGGAACATGACGTTGCTGAGGGCGTCCCAGCGGCCGGTGGTTTCCCATAGTTCACGGGGCTGGAGCGAGGGCATGAGCACTTCGATGGCGCCGGCCCGGTCCATCTCCTCGCGGATAATGCGTTCGACATGACGCAGCGCGCGCAGGCCCATGGGCAGGAACGTATACAGACCGGCGCCCAGCTTGCGGATCAGGCCGGCGCGCATCATCAGTTTGTGGCTTTCGATCTCCGCATCCTGCGGGGCGTCCCGCAACGTCGGGATCAGGGTGTTCGACAGACGCATGAAGCTCTCTCCTTTTACCGATCGGAAAGAGCCTAATATCTACGAAGGCAAGAGGTTATGCAAGTCATTTTGCGGGGTTCGGCGGGATTACAGCCGGTTCAGGACGAACATCAGGGTGCCGTTCCGGGTCGTAATGCCGCCGAGGACGAGCGGCGCCTTGCTGTTGAGTTTGACCCGCGTTCGCAGCAGGGCGGAACGGCCCCGGGTGACGGCGATATCGAGATCCTGGGCCGGGCCCCGGAGAATCATGGTGTAGTGGCGGGCGAAGACCAGCGGCGCCGAGGCGGGAAGGGCGACCGTTTTGGACTCGACCAGTTGAAACGAGCTGAAGGCCATGTTGCCGCGCATCAGCGCGGCCACGTCGTTCAACCGGGGATCGATGCCGCCGAGCTGGCCGGCGCGGACCAGCCGGATGGAAAGGGTGACGCGTTCCTGCGCGGCCGCGGGAAGGAGTGCGGCGGCAAGCAGGATCACGCCGGCCAGGAGCCGGCATTTAAGGCGTGCTGTCATGGGGTTCCTCCAGACCGGACACCCAGATCATGGCGCCCGCGTTTTGGCCGTTTTCCGAGACCAGATTCAGAATCATGGCGCCGTTGCAGGGCGCTTCCACTTCGATCGAGGTGACTTGGATGTCGCCGGCCAGGGACTCGGGCGCCCACAGGAAAGGAATCGAGGCGAGAAGCAGGACGGCGAGGCTGCCCGCGAAAGCCATGGCGCCCCATCGGGCGCGGGAAGCGGCGGGGACGGGCTGTTCCTGCACGGTCAACCGTGCGCGGGCCTGGAAGTCGGCCCAGAACGCGTCGGTTGCGCCGCAGGAGACGGTCTGCCGTCCGAGTTCCTGCCGGATATCGTTCCAGTTTTTCATTGCTTTCCCCCCCGCTCGATCTCGTCCAGCAGCGTTTTCAGCCGCCGCCGGCCATGGAAGAGCCGCGACATCACCGTCCCGATCCGGACTCCGGTGGCGGCCGCGATTTCCCGGTAGCTCAGGTCGTCCGCGAACCGCAACAGCAGCGTGGTTCGCAACGCCTCGGGCAACCGTTCGAGACCGGCGTTCACCTGGCCGGACAGATCCCGGCGCGCCACATTTTCGGCGGGCGTGTCGGCCGCCGTGTCGGGGATGTCCAGCGTCTGCCCCTCGTCATCCTCCGCCAGCCGATTTTCCCGCCTGCGCTGGCCGGTCCGGCGGTGATCCGCCGCGCAGTTCCACACGATCCGGTAGAGCCAGGTGGCGAGGCTGCTCCGCCCGTCGAACCCCGGAATGGCCTTCCACGCTTTGAGGAAGGCGTCCATCACCACATCCGGCGCCTCATCCGGGCCGATGATCCGGGCGGCGATGGCCAGCGACTTGGGGCGAAGCGGCTCGAAAAGTTCCGCGAACGCATCCATGTCGCCCTTCCGGGCTTTATTCAGCAGGCTGTTGGGTTCCGAATCGTTCATGATTTTGACGTGCGGAGATGCTCCTGTATTCATCCCTGATCGTCAATGAATAAACGGGGGATGCCCGGCGTCAATGGCTTGTAGTCCAACCCGGGAGGATGTCATGAAAAGAAACCCAATCGGAACGATGGCGCTGGGAATCGCGTTGGCCGCTTTATTGGCGGCGCCCCGGCCGGTGCTGGCGAGAGGTCACGATCGTGGATGGGCCACGGCGGGCAAGATCCTGACGGGCATGGTGATCCTGGGCGCAATCAGCCAGGCCGTGCAGCCTCCTCCCGCCTATTCCTATGAGACGGAGCGCACGGTTTACGTGGAGCGGCCCGTCTATGTGGATCGGACTGTGTATGTGGAGCGGCCCGCGCCGGTGGTTCAGGCTCCGACGGTCATCTATGACGGGGTCGATTATGTGGAAACGCCGGTGATCACGTATGAAACACGCTATTATCAGGGGCGTCGGATGGAGGGCTGTCCGCGGGTGTATACGCGCAGCCGCCATGTGCCGCGCGAAATCGTCATTCCGCATGGACATGGCCGGCGGCTCTACCAGCCCGGCATTCGCGGGCATGAGGCTTTTGTTCAGGAATGGTCGCCCCACTCGAAAACCTGGAGGGTGATCGGCGGGCATCCGAGCATTTGGCGCTGACGGCAAAACACGGACGGATGGGCGCTCCTCCTGGAATGGAGGAGCGTTCCTTCATGCCGTTCCCGGATGGCGCGCCGCGATCATGACGCTCACGGCGCCCAGGAACAGGACGGCCACTGCGCCGAGGCTGATCCAGAGGCTTTTCGCGGAGCGGGCGCGGGCTTGGAGCGTGCAGGGTTTGACCAGCGGCAGCACGTAAACGGTGTCGTTGAAGGAGCCCTGCACGACCGCGCTTTCCGGGCCCGCCTCCACCACGGCCGGCGAACCCCAGCGGGTGTCGCCCTTGCTGATCTTGTCCCAGATCGGCCGTCCGGTGAAAAACGACGTCACGATCGCGCCGGTGCGGGCATCCAGGACGTGAACATGGTTGTCCAACGCGGCGACCGCCACGGCCGGCGCGCCGTTCAAGTCGAAAAAGGCGGGCGCTGAAAACACTTCCCCGCCCAGCGGCCGTTTCCACAACAGTTCGCCATCGGCGCAGCGGAACGCATACACGCAATAGTCGTAGGAGCCCGCGAAGACCACGTTCGTGCCGTCCAGGTTCCCGATGCAGGCGGAGTTGTCGAACCAGTTGCCGGCCATCCGTTTCCACCGTTCCTTGCCGGTGGCCGCATCGAGCGCGATCAGGTTGCCGTATTTGGAACCCAGGATCAGAACGGGATTCGGCCCGTTCGTTTCCACCACCGGCGCGCCCAGCGCCTCGTGCGGCATCTGGTAGGACCAGGCCAGGGCGGGCCTGGCTTCGTTCACGGCGAACACCTGCAGAAGCCCGCGTTGGGCCGCCACGGCCACGAACGGTTTGCCGCCGGCCTCATAACCGACCGGTTCGCTGGTGGCGCCGTCACCGATCGCCAGGATCCAGTCGGGCCGGCCCGTGCGCGGATCGAGTTGGAACAGGCGGCTGCGCTGTTGGTTGCGGCCGAGCGAGCGGTCGAAGACAAATCCGGCGGCATACAGGCGGCCTCGGAACAAGAGAGGGCCGGGAAAATGGCCGTCTCCGAGCGTGGGCGAGGCGGGTTCCAGTTCGCGGGTCCAGCGCGTCACGCCGGTGGCGGCATCCAGCGCGTAGAGGGTGCGGTCGTTGGAGCAGAAAAAAACCACGGGCCGGCCGTCCACCTCGCCGATCACGGGGGCGCCGGGGATTTCGGCGTTGGTCATGCGTTTCCAGAGCGCCCGCTTGTCGAGCAGGTCGAGCGCGTGGAGAGTCTGGTCGTAACCGCCGATGAAGGCGGTGGGCCGGCCCTGGATCAGGGCCAGGGCGGGGGAGGCCCAGACGGCCAGGCCGGGCTTGTAACGGCGCTGGGTTTTCCAGGTATAGTGCCATTCGTGGAGGGAATCGGCGCCGGTCCAGCGCAGGCTGGCACTTCCATGCGCATCCCGGCGCGCGGATTCCCATTGGGCGCGGGCGGGGGGAGCGAGGGGGAGCAGGATTACGATGACGATTAGGATTACGATTAAGGGGGAGGGGCTTACCCGCATGGCCGGCTCCAATCGTCTTTGACGGTCAGGGCGTTGTGGGGGCAGCGGTCCACGCATTTCATGCAGAAGTGGCATTCGGCGGCGTCGATTTTGCCGTTGTGCACGGCATCCACCTCGCATTCGGGATCGCAGAGACCGCATGCCGTGCAGGCCTTGGGATCGTGCACGATATGGCGGACGCTCTTGGAGCCGGCCCAGCCGATGGCCGCGCGCCAGGGGCAGAGGTAACGGCACCAGACGCGCGGAATCACGAGCGTGGCGAGAATGACCATGACGGTGGAAAGCAGGGACGCGGGATCGTACACTTTGGCGAAGCCGAGATGGACGGGCGAGGTGATCCGCAGGCTCATGACCGAGGCGCCCACCACGATCCAGAAGGAGACCAGGCGCAGGTTGCGCAGGGGGCCGTCCCAGCGGCTCATGTTCCACGACAGCAGCAGCACCAGGATGACCAGCACCTCGGACCAGTAGATGCTGGCATCCTCCACGAAAAACATGCGGGTCAGGCTCAGGCGGACCATCCAGAGCAGGAATATCGCGAGGATGACCAGCGCCATGGCGAAGGCGCCGCGCGAGAAGGGATAGCCCGCCGCCTTCCGCTTTTTGTTCCACCGGCGTGTCAGCAGGCCGAAAAACTCCTGGAGCGCGCCGGTGGGGCAGATCCAGCCGCAGAAGGCGGGGCCGAACAGCAGCGACGTGACAAGGATGGTGGCCGGCACGGAGCAGTAGTAGAGGGCCACGATGTTTTCACGGCCGATTTCGCTCAAGCCCCGGTGAAAGTTGCGGATCATGCCGAATACCCCGAGGCAGGTGAAGACCACGAAGATGAAGATGACCACCCCGAAAAGCTGGTTCAAGTGGCGCCAACGCTGGCGATGGCGGGGGGGGACGATTGCGGGCAGAACGGCCAGCAGTCCGAGCGCGAGGATCGTCAGCAGTTCCACGTAACTGCCCTCGAAACCCAGCATCGCCTTTTCCACCAGCTTGATGTTGCCGAAAAAACCGGCCAGCTTGTCTTCCAGCCCGGTCCAGAGGAAGGCCAGGGGAGCGGTCATGCGTCCCTCCCGACGCCGAGGAAATCGGCGATTTCGCGGGAGGCCGGATTGCGGAACACCTCCTCCACGGAGCCCTCCTGCAGCAGGCGTCCCTTCATGAGAATGCCGCAGCGGGAACCGAGTGCCCGGGCTTCCTGATAGTCATGGGTGACGTGCAGGGTGGTGGCGCCGAGCGCGTCATGCGCCTTGGCAAGGGCGGCCTGCATGACACGACGGCCGGGGGGGTCGAGCATGCCGAGCGGTTCGTCCAGCAGCAACAGGGCGGGTTCGACGGCCAGGCCGCGCGCCAGGGCCACCCGGCGCCCTTCGCCCCCGGACACGGTGTCTGCCCGCTGCCGGGCCAGGGCTTCCAGCCCGAAGAGCGCCAGCAGGCGGCGGACACGTTCGTGGCGTTCCCGGGCGGTCAACCGGGAGAAGCGGAGACCGAAGCCCACATTTTGTTCCACCGTGAGGTGGGGAAAAAGATCGCCGGTCTGGGAGACGTAGGCCACCCGGCGGGCTTCCGGAGGAAGCGGGCCGATATCGCGTCCTCCGATTTCCAGAACGCCCGGCGGCGAGGGGAACACGCCCGCCAGCAGATTGAGCAGGGTGGTTTTACCGGAGCCGGAGGGGCCCAGCAGGACGAACCAGCCTTTTTCCGGCACCGCCAGCGACAGGGGCCCGAGCTGGAAGGCGCCGACGGCGTGAACGGCATTCCGGATGGCGAGAAAGGGGGCGTCGTTCATGGGCGGCTTCCCTCATGATGCGCGTGAAGGGTGGGAATGCGGCGCGAGGCCAGTTGAAGCAGGAAAAAGAGACCTAGCGACAGGAGCAGGATCGTGGCGACCAGCGGCGCGGTTTCGGCCAGGCCGACTCGTTCGAAGCGGTTGAAGACGGCGATGGGCGCGACGGCGGGCGAGGCGGTCATGAAATAGACGGCGCCGAATTCCCCGGCGGCCCGCGCCCAGGTGAGCACGGCGGCCAGGAACAGGCCCCGCCGCGCCAGGGGAAGCGCCAGGTGCCGGAAGGCGCCCAGCGAGTTGGCGCCGAGATGGCGCGCCGCCAGTTCGAGGGAGGGCGGCACGGCGTCGAACGCGGCCATGGCGGGCTTGACGAGAAAGGGCAGGGCCACGAACACCTGCGCCAGCACGATGCCGGCCAGGGCGCCGTCGAAGCGGATGCCGGCCAGGTCGAACAACGCGCCTCCGATGGGTTGCGGCCGGCCAAACACCAGAAGCAACGCAATGCCCGCGGCGGATTGCGGGATCACGATCGGCACATCGATCAGGGAAAGAACCAGCGCTTTGCCCTTGAACTCCAGGCGGCTGAGCCCGTACGCGAGAGGAATGCCGAACAGCGCCAGGATGAGGGTGGCGAGCGTGGCGGTCAGGGCGGTGACGGCCAGCGCGTTGCGGGCGTCGGGCTGGCGGAGCACATCGGCGATGCTTTGGGGAGACTGGGCCAGGAGCAGCACCACCACCGGCAGCAGGAGGATCGCCAGCACGGCCAGTCCGGCAACGAGGAAGACCCGGGCGGCCGGCGCCGGCACGCGGCCGTGCGCGGACCAGGCCACCGTGAGGACGAGGGCCAGCAGAAACGCGGATTCCCAGGCATAGGGCTGGCAGACGGTGAAGGCCAGGACAAGCGCCCAAAAGAAGGAGAGCAGGCGGAAACTGCGGCCCGTGGCGGCAAGCCCCATCAGCGCCAGCAGGAACAGCGGTTCCGCATGGCTCATCCGGAGGATGAACAGGTAGAAGAGCACCCCGTAACTGCCGGCAAAGACTATGCCATAGCGGAAGGGAAGGCGCTCGAAGATCTTGAAGCCGGCATACACGGTCAGGATGTTCACCATCAGGATCGCGCCGCTGGTCAGGGAGTCGGGCGCCAGATGCTGGCCCACCAGGGCATGCGAGGCGATCAACAGCATGACCGCGGGGCCCATGAGCCGGTCGGCATTTCCCCTGATCGTCAGCGCGGCCAGCAGGAGGTTGGCGGCGAGGAGAAGCAGGGTGAAAAACTCGAACGGCCGGATCCAGCCGAGCGCGCCCAGGACGAGGTGGAGCGCGAGATGGAGCGCGGCTATGAGAAGGGGCGCGATCATCAGAACGGCCCTCCGTATTCGATTCCGGCCGGCAGCCGCTCCAACGCCTCGCGTTCTCCGTAAAAGCGGGGGGGGATGGGAAGAAAGCCTTTCTCTTCCCAGAGTGTCCGGTTGTTCAACAGGCGACCGACCAGGGCTTCGGCTTTTTCGCGATGGATCGCGTTTGCGGGGATGGAAAGCGCATAGCGGATGGGATCCTGCTCCTGGGTCAGCCGGATGTACCGGATGTCCTGCATGAGGCACGTGGTGCGGTAGAGGAACGCATAATCGATGTCGCCGGCTTTGAGCCGGGCCGAGAGCGTGCCCACGTCGTCCGCGACCAGCGCGGTTCTGGCGAGCAGGGCGGCCTCCAGGCCGGGCGAGCCGGCCTGTTCCCGAATTTGCCACACCCTCCGCGTCCGGACGCCGGCGGGGCTGATGGTTTCGTCGGCGCGGCCCAGCCGGACGGCCGGATCCAGCAGCACGGGGACCCAGTCCCGCTCGGCCGCGTCCGGCCGGGGCGCCCGCTGCCCCACGGCCAGGACCAGTTCGTCGGCCATGAACTCCAGGCGCCAGGAGAACCGGCCGTTCCCGCGCGTTTTGAAATACGCGCCGTCCGCGAGCAGCATCAGGTCGCAATCGCGGCCCAGTTCGGTCACCTTGCGCATCAGGTTGCCGCTGCCGCCCGTCTCGCTCGCGATGACGCAATCCTGCTCCCGCTCCGCCTGCGGCAGCAGCACGTGCAGGACCGGCTCGAAGGCGGCGGCGTAGAAGACCGAGACCGTCGGCCGGCGCGGCGCGCAGCCCGGCGCGGCGGCCAGGCTGAGCGCGAGGGCAAGGAGGATGGCGGGCCGGATCGGCATTTATAAACTCCGTTTCTCGTCCGTGCGGCAGGCCGCGATCGCCGCGCCCAGCGCGACGATCGTTTGCGGAGATTCGGGAATATAGACCTTCTTGTTCAGGCTCTCCTCCACGGTCCGGGCCAGCGCGCGGTTCAGGGCGCCGCCGCCGACAAAGGCGATGACCTCCCGGTGTCCGACCCGGCGCACCATCGAGCCGATCCGGTCCGCGATGGCCTGGTGGGCCGCGGCGGCGATATCCTCCTTGGCCACGTTGCGGGCGAGGAGGGAGACCACCTCGCTTTCCGCGAACACGGCGCAGGTGGAGTTCATGTGAATCTGGACGGTCGACCGGAGCGCCGCCTCGATAAACGCCGTAAACTCCAGGTCGAGTTTGCGGGCCAGCATTTCGAGGAAGCGGCCGGTTCCGGCGGCGCACTTGTCGTTCATGGCGAAATCGTCCACCTCGCCCGCGTCGCCGATCGCGATGACCTTGGTATCCTGGCCGCCCAGGTCGAGAATGGTATGGATGGGTCCGAGGGGACTGCCGACATGGACGGCGCCCACGGCGCAGGCCTTGATCTCCGTGATCACCAGATCGCCGAATCCGGCGAGGCGCCGGCCGTAACCGGTCGTGGCCACGGCGTCCACCCGGGACGGGGCGAGCCCGGCGGCGGCGAGTCCGGCCTCGTAGACGAGGCGGGCCGACTCGGAGGGCAGGGCCGCGTTGGGAATGACCACGGCGCCGAGGATGCGGGAGCCGTCGAAGAGGACGGCCTTGCTGGTGGTGGAACCGATATCGAGTCCGGCGGCGATCATAGGGTCTCCAGAAAGGCTTCGATGCGGACGCGGAGTTGTTCCGTGTCCTCGAGGCTGTAGTCGGTGCGCAGGTTGATGAACGGGAGGCGGCGTTCCTTGAGCACCCGTTCGAGGCGGTAGGTTTCGAGGTCGAACGGTTGGCACAGCCGCAGGGAGTTGTTCACGATCCCGTCCGCGCGGGCCTGTTCCGCCAGATCCAGGACGCGGTTCAGGCGCGTGGTCTGCGAGGTGAAGCAGGGGCAGATGGCGCCGAATACCGAACGGCCGGCGAGGGCGCGGAGAAGCGCCTCGAGGCTGGTTTCGTTCGAGACCACGGGATCCACGCACGCCTGGACGCCGGTGCAGAGCGTGTCGGCCACCACGTCGGCGCCGCACTCCTCGAGCAGGTTGAGCAGCTTGAAGTTGGGCCAGACCAGCGGCGAGCCGGTCAGGACGAGGCGGGGCCGCAGGCTGCGGCGTTCGGGGGTGAAGGCGGCGACTTCTCCGAGCAGCGCGTCAACGGCGTCGAGCCAGGGTTCCAGCGGGGCGGGCGAAAAGAGGGAGGCCTGTACGCACACGAACAGATCGCGGGCCGCGAGGGCGCGCGGCTTGGCGAAACGGGCTTCCTGTAACCGGCGCAGCCGGTCGCCGCGGCGGTTGGTCAGGTCGATCGCCGCGCGCAGGGAAGCGCGGGTGACCGGCTGTTTGGCGACCTTGGCGACGAACTGGATCAGCCGGCGGAGTTCGGCGGCGACCGCGCCCGCATGGCGGTCGGGGTCCTTGTCGGGCGGCAGGCCGAGGATGAAGACGGGCTTGTAATCGGAGAGGATCTCCGCGAGTTTGCGCTTGGCGTCGCAGGCGGCGGGGACGATCAGGGCGTCGCAGGAGGCGGCGAGGGGATTGCCGCCCAGGAACTGGCCCAAGGTGGCCTTGGCAAGGGGGCAGACATCGCCGGAGAGGATTTCCTCGCCGGCGCCGGCGGCGGCGCTGTTGCCGCAATCGAGACGCACGGCTTCCGCACCGGAGGCCATCAGGATTTCCGGGGGGACGAGGTTGCAGAGCACGCCGATGCGGGGGCGGTTTTTGGGGACGACGGCGGCGTCGCGGAGACGGGTCTCGAAAAACGCCATGGAGGCGGGCCGGTTTGGCGTTTCTGCGAGGCGGCGGAACTGTTCCTCTTCCAGGAACCGCTGTTTTTTCCGGTTGCCGGGGTTGTCGGAGAAAACCGGCGGCAGCCGGTAGGGGTTGTCGGCGGCGGTCGTCATGGGGCGGCGGTTCCTTTCGGCGGTCGGGGCCAGGCGCTGGAGGCGACGGTTCGGCCCGCGACTTCCAGGCGCAGGCAATCCTTGCGGGGGCAGTGCGCCACGCATTCGAGGCAGTAGAGGCAGTAGAAATCGGAGACGTTCTCCGCCTTCATCTCGGCGGCCACGCAGGGGATGTCCATGGGGCAGACCTCGCGGCAGACGCCGCAGCCGTTGCAGCGGCGGGCCGTTTTCTTGAGCGCGAGCAGGCCGCCCCGGTTGAAGTGGCCTCCGATCATGCCCATGGGGCAGAACCGGCACCAGAGCCGGCGGCCGGCCATGAAACTCACGACGAAGAAAAGGCCGAGGGCCACGGCGGCATACAGGAAGAAGCCGCCCATCCAGTCGAGGCCCGGGAGGGGCGGGTAGGCGGCGGGTCCCTTGGAAGCCACGGGGCAGACCTGCTGGCCGGGGCAGATTTTGCAGAAGGGATAGATCGGGATTTTGCAGCCGAGAAAGCGGCCCTGGGCATCGAGGCGCGGGACGGCGGCAGCCAGAAGCAGGCCGAAGGAGGCCAGGGAGAGGCCGGAGGCCGTCGCCGCGATCTTGACGGGGCGCGACGGTTTGAGATGAGGAAGCCCCAGCCGGCGGCGGATCCAGTCGAGTCCGTCGCCGAGCGTGGCGAGGGGGCAGACCCACCCGCACCAGGCGCGGGCGCCGATGAACAGCAGGGCCAGGAGCGAGACGCCGGCCGCGAGCGCGATCGCGAGCAGGCCGATCTCCTCCACGCTGCCGGCGCGAACCTTGCGGAAATCGAGCTGGAGCAGGCGCTGCGCCCATTCCATGTTGCAGCCCTGCACGTACCCGCCGTCCGCGCTGAAGCGGCAGGGCGCGGCGGGCAGATACGCCAGGCGGTTGGAGTCGCGCAGGACCGGCGTGGTTTCCGAGAAACTGACGAGATCCCGTCGGGTCACGGCGCGCCGGTCGAGCATGGCGGCGTATTCCGCGGCGTTCGGGCGGAACAGGAAGCCGCCGAACATCAGCAGGAGGAAGAGCGTGAGTTGCACGGTCCGGCGGAAGGCGGGAAGGGAGAGAAAGGGTTCCGCGAGCACGAGGAAAGCCGTCACGCCGAGAAGCAGCGCGCCCGGCGCGGCCGGGAAGCCGATGAACCCGGCGTCGGCGGGCTGAGCCAACAAGTTGCGCGCGATCGAGAACAGAAGGCCGGCCAGCAGGACGGCGGGCAGGAGAAGAAACAGGCGGTAGAACCGGTTGCGGGGGAGAAAGAGGGCCGGCAGCACGAGGAGGAGGAGGGGCGGGATAAAGGGGCTTTCCAGCCGGTACAACCAGGCATCGAGGCCCGCGTTTTGAATGGCCAGGCGGTAGAGCGTCCAGAAGATCAAACTGAAGAGAGTCGGCGCGAAGCGCCGCGCCCAGGGCGATTTCAGCCGCCGGGACACGGTCAACACCAGCAGTATCCCGAGCAGGAAGAGAACCGACTGCAAGGGGCGGACGAGGGGCGCAAGCGCCTGGAGGCTGGAGTTCAGGGATTGCATCGTTTGCGGATCGCGAGCAGAACGAAGATCATGGCCATGGGGAGCAGGTACCAGAGGTAATAGCGGTCGGCTTGGCTGTCCGCGATGATTTCGATGGTGGCGAAGCTGGCGGATTCCGGCCCGCCGGCGTCGGGCGCCGTGGAGAAGGAGCGGATACGGGCGGCCAGGTCGGGCGGGAAAACCAGTTCCGGCACGGCGCTGTTGGAGGCGGCGACCGCCGCGCCCCACGTCAGGACCGGCAGGCCGGCCGTGAGCGTGAGGGGATCGAGTTCGAAGGCGACGCGCATGCCGACGATTTCGCCGAATTCGCGAAGGAGCGAGTTGGTTTCCACGATCAGGGGGATATCGCGCCCCCCCGCATCCTGAAGGCGCGCGCAGTCCGTGTGCGGGATGGCGAAATCCGGCATGGCCAGCCGGCCGGTGACCAGCCAGGAGTCGGCGCGCGAGGGGCGGATGGCGTCCGGCCGGTCCGCCAGGCTCAGGGAGGCGGCTTCGGCCGGTCCTTCAATCTGCAACGGGAGGGAATCCGCCTCCGCCATGCCCGCGACGAGCAGGAGAAGCGTCCACGACCACACCCGGCGGCTGGATAGGGGGAGGAGGCGCATGGCTTAATCGCCCAGGATCATGTTGGCGTAAACGATTGGGTTTTGGAGCGAGGCGCAATTGCCCCGCCAGACGGAGAGCCGGCCGTTTTTCTCATGGGACAAGTTGAGGAGGAACGATTTCGCCAGGTTCAGGTCGCGCAGAGGGAACTGAATTTCGATGCCGTCATGGGACGCGAAACTGAGCGCGGATTTCGGGGCGTCCTTCAATTCGCCGGATTTCAGGTCGACGTCGATGCGGGTGGGTTTGGCATCGGCATCGGGGGCGAAAAAGAGGCTGAGCGTGTCGTGGGCGCCGGCATCCGGGCTGGTGACCAGGGCATAGAGGGTGTTGTTGTCGGCCGCGAACCGCACACGCATCTCGGAATCGGGTTCCTGTTTGACCCGGTAGCCGCCTTTTTTGGTTTCGGCGGTGAAATCGGTGCAGAGGGCGGCCTCGGCCCACTCGGCCCTGGTGATTTTGCCGTCCACCTTGAGGGAGAGGGGCCGTCTGGGCACCTTGACGACGGACATGGCATCGGCGATGTCGATGGTTTTGAACTCCTGGGTGGGCCGCTTGCCGTTGAAGAGGCGCAGGCCGATGTTGTATTTGCCGTCGGGCGTGCTGTTTTTGCGCGTGAGCGTGACGTTGAAATACTCTTTTTTTCCGCCCTGCAGGGAAGTTTGGAGGGCGGGAAATCCTTTCCATTCGGGCGACGGCGTGACGACGGCGTCGAAGTTGGGGCTGACGACTTCAAGTTGGATATTGAGGATGATGCGGTCCATGGTGTTGAGGAGATAGACGCGGAAGGAGGCTTCCTTGTTAATGCGGAGCTGGCCGTCGCGGATATCGACCTTGACCGCGAGATTGTCGCGGGCCTGCGCGAAGACGTCGTTGCAGAGGTGGGCGCGGGCGGGCAAGACGAGGATCAGCAAGCAAAGCGAAACGATCCAACGACGCATGGTTTTCTCCTTGTTAATGTTGTTTATACTAACAAATTGCGGACGGGATGGCTAGCGGGAAACGGAGTGATTTCGCGGGATTGACGCCGGGGCAGGAGGGGATTATCCTGACGATGGTTTTGGAGAAGCGGGTCACACGAGAAAGCGGGAGGCGGTCATGACGTACGAGCAAGAGGCGCGGCAGACGACATCGGCGGCGGCGGTCTGGAGTCTTGTGCTGGGGATTTTCGCCATGCTTTGCCTGGGGTGCATCGCGGGCGTGCCCGCCGTGATCTGCGGGCATGTGGCCTTGGCGCACATCAAGAAATCCGCCGGTTTGCTCACGGGCGATGGCATGGCCATTGCCGGCCTGATCATGGGCTACCTGAGCCTGGCGGCCATGATCGTCGTGGTTCCGATCGTGGCGGCCATTGCCATTCCGTCGTTCGCGAACATTCGTTCGGAAAGCCAGAAAGCCACCTGCATCAACAATATGCGCATGATCCGGGATGCCTCCGAGCAATGGGCCATGGCGGAAAACAAGCAGGAGGGCGACGCAGTGGCCGAAGCCGATATCACACCCTATTTGGAGGATGGCCAGTTGCCCGTTTGCCCGAAGCAGGGGGTTTACAAGCTCGGCAAGGTCGGGGGAGAACCGCGGTGCAGCGTGCATGGAGAGTTGTCGGGCGTGTCGGACCGGTCAGACGAGTCTGACACAGGCGATGGCGGTGATGACGACTAACTCCGATCGGCGGCCCTGGTGCGGCGTGTGAAGGCGCGGGGGGGTGGAGTGAGGCGGGAAAGCCATTGCGTCGAGCGGGAAAGTCGGGTATGGTTTTCAGTTGTTCGGCCCCCGTAGCTCAGGTGGACAGAGCGGGCGATTCCTAATCACCAGGCCGCAGGTTCAAGTCCTGCCGGGGGCGCCATTTTTTCTTTGACCCGGCAACGTTTTTATGGTAGCGTATTAAAAGACATTCCGCAACGGTCCCTGCTTTTTCGATAGGACCGATTATGACTGACACTGTGATACCGGAATCCCGTAAAGCCCTCTATAACGACCGACTGATATTCTATCACCCGACCCAGGCCGGAAGCGGCGCCGCCGTGCGGCTCGCGTTCCGCCTGCGCCGGCCCGAGGAGGAGCGCGACAGTTGCTTCTTCCTCGAGATGGCGAAGCAGAAGACCGCCTCCTCGCGGAGCGAGGAGGGCGCCCGCACCGCCGCCACGTTCGACTGGCAGAATCGCGTGACCGTGAAGATCGACTTCATGGACGCCTGCGAGTTGCTGACCGTGCTGGAAGGCAAGGCGGAATCGGTCAAGGGCGGCAAGGGGTTGTTTCACGATGCCGGGGACATGACCACGGTGATCGGCTTCCGGCGCAACGCGGAACCCGCGGGGTATTCCCTGGATATTTCGCGCAAAGGCAAGGCGGACGACGGCAAGGAGGCCTTCAAGGGGCATATCCTGCTCACCGAAGCGGAGGGCATCGGGATGCGGTGCATGCTGCAACAGGGGGTCGGCCTGCTGGCGCTGGCCAACCTAATGAGCCGGTTGCTGTATCCGCCTTCGCCGCTCTAGAAGACCGATTCGAAAGGCCGGGATTCTTCGGGATCCCGGCTTTTTTTTCGGGTTTTTTCACGCTTGCAGGAAAGCCCGGGATCGGCCACACTCTCCGGCTCCAAACCAAGAGGCG
>CAZSUH010000045.1:17736-23380 GCA_964609905.1 uncultured Verrucomicrobiota bacterium | reverse complement strand
ACCGCTTCATGGACCTGGCGCGCCTGGAGTTTTCCAAAGGCAACTACTATGAGGCCATCCGGAACCTGGACCAGATGGAGCGGGAAGGCATGAAGGGCGCCGTCTTCTCCCTCCTCTTTCACGGTTTGTCCGTCTCGGACTGGGAGCCCGGCCTTCCCGCCCGCCTGTTCAGGGAGCATGTGTTGTTTCTCAAACGGGCGGGGTTCCGCTTCATCACCCCTCCCGACATCGAGCCCTATTTCGAATCGCGAAAGACGATGGACGCCCCGCGGGCGCTCCCGGCGCCCTACCGGTTCTTCCGCTGGCTGCGTTATCTCTTCGCCGGCGTGGAGCCGCCTCAAGGAACCGGCGCCGATCTGGAGTCCTACCGGCCCGACCGGGTGGTCTGCATCACCTTCGACGATGCGCTCCGCACCTCCTTCCGGCATGCCACCCCCGTGGCCGACGAATTCGACGTGCCGCTGTCCATGCACGTGCCGGTCGGCAACATCGCCCGCCGCGACTACGGCATCGCCTCCTGGGACGAGATCCGGCACTATCACGAGACCGGCGCCTGGACCATCGGCAGCCATTGCATCGACGCCGGCATCCAGGCGCCCGGCTACGAAGACGGCTACCTGATCAGCCCTCTGCCCAACCGCCTCTGGCTGGCGGAGAAGAAACGGGCCGAATCCCTCCGCGAGTGGTCCCTCCGTGTGCGGTCCGAACTGCAGGACAGCCGCGCGATCATTCTCGACAAACTGGGACTGGATCCGGAACACGATGTCCGGTTCGTGGCCTACCCCTACGGAGAAATCGGGCAAGAGGAAGGCTGTAACATCCGGGGCGTGGGGAACGTGCCCGCCGCCATTCTCCATGAATCCAGCCTCCCCTATCGGGTCGGATTCATCCAAAGCCAGTTCGGATACAGCACGGTCGCCGACAATCCGCTCGTGTACGGCCGCTTCGAGCCCGGCCTGAACGCCACCGGTGAACAGGTGCTCCGGCATGCCATGGAGTCCCACCCCGTGCTGAGAGCCCGGCACATGAAGGCCGAACTGGCCGCCCTCCAAGGCAAGCCCCACATGGCCAACCGCATGCTGACCCTCCTGGAACGCGACGGCTATCCCGCGGCCTCCCTGCGCGACCTGCGGAATTATGTGGATGCGCGCCTGGCCGGGCGGATCGAGCGGCCGGACCTGGATTCCACCCCCGGCCCCGGCGAAGGCCCGGTGTTCCTCAGCAAACCCTATCTCGGCATCAACGGCTACCTGTCACAGGCCAACCGCCAGATCGAACAGTCCGAAGTCGGCGTGCGGGCCGGCCTGAACCTGTCCCCCCCCCTGCTGCTCGAGGCCCGCTACGCGCAAGGCCGTGTCAAACAGGAAGTCGTCTCCAACCTCTGGGCCACCACCCGGGAGACCAAGGTCAGCGAAAGCCTGGTCATTGTGAAAGGCTCCGACAACGGAACCCCCATCAACAAAACGGAAAAAACGATCTCCTACCAGACCGAAGAGATCCAGACCAACGTCAACACCCGTCATCTGTTCGACGCGGACTACGCCTATGCAGGCGGAAGGCTGAATTACACGATTCACGACGGATCCATCCTGGAAGGCCGGTTCGGCATCAAGGATTACCAGGCCGATGAGGAAAGCGAAAACGTTCCCGTCGGAGGAATCAGCCATTTCTGGCGGCCCGCGCCGGGACTCGACTTCTCGACCGCGTACGACCGCGATATCGTCCCGTCCGGCCGCCGCGTCATCACGTCCGACTCGCTCGGGATTCAAACCGTCTGGCGCGTCCGGGACTGGTGGGAAATCGGCGCCTTCGGGCGCTATTCCCATTATTCCGACACCAACGCGCTGCTCCACCTGTTTGGCAGTTCGATGTGGCTGGTGGGCGAACAGCAGAATATCTTCGCCGGCATCCAGTACGAATTGACCACGATGGACGATTACAGCGCCCTGTATTGGTCCCCCTACTGGGAGGAACGAATCTATCTCGCCCTCCGGGTCAACCGGACGTTCCCCCATTTTTTCGCCGCGGCCAACGCCAAGGCCGGCATGGCCCGGGAAAAGGGGCGGCCGGAAGATCTAGAAAAATGGCGCGCGCTCAAGGCGACGGCGGATAAGGGCGGCTGGTACCCGGGCGATAAACCCGGATCCGATTGGGAACCCAGCGTAGGGCTGGACGGCACGCTCCGCCGGATGATCGGCAGCCACTGGGAGTTCGAGGGACAGGCCGCCTGTTCCTTTTATTCGGACTATTCGGAGTTCCTGGTCGGCGGCAGCCTGCTGTACCGCTTCTAATCGGTTTTGCCGGACAGGGGAAGCCCGACGGCCTTGCGCAAAGCCGGGGTTTCCTCCCACATCACGGCCGTGGCATTGGTGAAGCCGCCCTCGAAGCCGACGAGCCGGTTGCTCTGTGCCGCGTACGTGTAAGGAACCAGTTGAACCGGCCACTCCGTCTGGGTCGGCGGAAACAGGCCGTGCAGAATCGTCACCTCCCGCGCCTTCGCAATCGGATTGTCGGGGGTCGACTCCACGGCCAGCACGCACAGATCGGACGACTCCAGTTGGCTCTGTAAATCGGCCAGCCAGGATTCGGGCGGCATGTCGAGGAACATCAGCACATACCCGTTGAGGTAATACTGTTGCGCCGTTTTGAGCAGCCAGTCCGAGGTGATCTTGGCGTTATACCCCAGGTAAATCACGGGCATGAGCCGCTTCCGGTGATACTGGGTGAACATGCGGATAAACGCATGCTCGGGGCCGGGGATGCCGCCGATGAAACCCTCCGGCACCTGCCGGAACCAGGGCGGACACACGGCGGACAGGGTGTGCATGCCGTCTTTCAACTGGTCCAGGAGGCGGTCCCCGTCTTTCAACGCCTCCTGGTTGGGCACCGCGATCAGGATCGGCAGCGGTCCGGCGGCCAACTCCTTGATCACCACCTGCGCCTGGCCGGGAATCGGGGAAAACGGGGATATGCCCCACCACCCGTTCATCAGGTCCGGGGGAATGGTGACGGGCGCATCGAACAGCGCCTTGCCGTTCATGTACCCCATGGCGCCGTCCCCCACCACCTCCAACCGAAGCGTGAAGGCCTGCTCCGGAAAACGCCAGGGCTTGACCTCGTTCGCCAGCAGATTCCCGTTTTTCCACACCTGCAGATAAAGCCCCGTCCGCTCGAATCCGAACCGGATCATCGTGGTCGGCCCCCGCCGCGCATACAGCCAGTAATACCCGCGCACGTCCTCGAGCGTGGACTCGATGAAGCCGTTTCGCAGCGATTCCGAGCCGCACAGCCGCAGGTAGGCTTCGGTTTGCGCGCCTTCCGCGCGCAAATACAGGCGCCCCATGCGGGTCGGAATTTCGCCGCTGGAACTGATCCAGTTGTCGGACACCTTTCCCTCGTCGACGAAGTTTTCCACGATCCGCTCCTGGGGCGGGAGCATTTTCATAAACCGTTTCCGAATCCGGGGGTCCGGTTCGTCCTGCGCGGTTTTCTGGATGAAGGGCATGAGGATCCCCGCCTCCGGGGCCGACAACAGCTCGGTGGAGGTCAACAGATCCGCAAATGCTTCCTTGTGCATGGAACCCGTGCCAATGGCCTTGATCTGCCGCATGTTGGCGAACCGTTCCGCCGGGTCCTCGGCCAGGAGCTGGTAGCGGATCAACGCCTTCAGATCGTCAGGCTTCCGGGCGATGGCCTGCTTGACCAGTTCCCGGGCCTCGTCCCGCCGGTTGTGACGGTTCAACCAGTCGGCCTGGGCCAGCAGAATCTCCATGTTCTGCGGAAACATGCGGGCATACAGGTTCAAGGCCAGCCGGGCATCCTCCGCGCGGTTCATGTTGTCCAGCAAGGCCGTTCGCCGCAGCGCCAGCTCGATTTGCCCCGGATTTTCCTTCAGGCTCAAATCGTAGTAGTCGAGCGCCTTATCCATATCCTGCATTCTCAAATGCACATCGCCGATCAACATCAGCGCTTCGGGATTCCGCGGCGCCATTTCCATCCACTGTCCCCAAAAACGCAACGCCTCCTCGTAATCCCCGATCGCGAACGCGTTAAAGCCCAATTGCCGGAGCATCTCCGCCTGGACCTCCTTGGAATACTTGCGGTTGGTTTCCGACAGACCCGTGACTTCATAATAGAGCGACAAATCCAGGTCGAACGGCGGCTCCGGCACCTGCTGGTAGGTGATCACCGCGTTGGTAATCGTGCCCGGATTCGAGGCCAGCGGCGAAGATGTCGAGGTCACCAGTTTCACCTGAGGGATCACATCCAGAATCGTCGGGAACGTCGTCGTACGCTCCAACAGGGCGGGAAACCGGACGAGGAGACGGAGTCCCGCGGGAGCCATGGCGTCCGCGATCTGCTTGATCCATTGCGTCACTTTCCCGATCGTGGGGTGTTCCAGCGGCGAGAGATCCAGAAACAGGCCGTCATACTGCTCCTGCTGCAATTCATCCACCAGCCGGGCCGGCTGGATGCGGTCGATCCCCGACTCGCTGGCCACCGTGATGGCCGGATAAATCGCGAAATCGTACACCTTGGCCAGTTTTCGCAGGATACGGAAATCTTCGGTGGGATGAACCTGCAGTCCGTTCAGCGTCACTTCCGCCCAGGGCGGGGACAGGTAGGTCATCTCGTCGGCATGGCGGTTGATGTACCACGCCAGATAGGGGCCCCGGTTCAACGCCGGTTTCCACCTGACGACCCGTTCCACCTGGTTGATGATGGACAGATCCCGCACCTCCACTTTGGCCGCTCCAAGTTCCGGGGACCAGACGCTGAGCCCCAGCATGCCCGGCTGGGGTTTGCCCCGAAGCCGCGCCGCCACGGGAGTCAACATCTCCCCGTTCAAGCGGACAAAGCACAAGTTGTCCCGCAACGTGATCTCCATCGTGCACATCCCGTTTGAGGGAACCGCCACATTCGCCGAGGCCAGGGTGAAGTCGTCCATACCGGAAAACTTCTGCCGGATCCAGGCCTGGCCGGTTCGGTCCATGCCCACGGTCACATGCGTCTCCCCGTCCGGAACGGCCCGCAGGAAACAGGAAAACTGCCCCTTCACCAGCCGGAAGACGAGCCGGGTCTGGAAGTTTTCGAGCAGCTCGCTCCCGGCCAGCCAGATCTTGGCGCCGGTCGTGGCCGGGCCGGCCTGCAGATCGAGGCGGTTGGAGACGGGCGCCGCCACCCCCCACTCGTTCACCCAGGCCGTGTCGAGGGTGGCGGCGAATTCCCGGAATTCGCGCCGGACCGGCCAGCTCCGCTCCAGCCGCGCCAGCAATTCCTCGGGGGTCCACCGGGGATCGACCAGCAGGCGGTTCAAATGGCGGGGGTCGCTGTGAATCGTGTTCAACGCCATCGGCCCGTGCAGAAAACCCAGGTCGTAATACTTGGCCACCAAATCCAGGTTCAACCGCCGCGTCAGCAGGGCGCGGCTGTCGTATTGGCCGAAATCGCCGTAGGGAAAGGCGTAGGCCAGGGGCTTGACGCCGGCCTGACGGACAATTTCCTCGAAATTGGCCTTGATGTCCCCCTCGATCCGGGCGCCGAATTCCTCGGGCGTTTCGTACCGCTGCCCCCCCTCCATCCAGCGGGGCGTGGACATGAAGTTCCCCTGCCGCCCGGAAGGATCGGCCGGAACCTGCCGGAA
>CAZSUH010000045.1:1759-17636 GCA_964609905.1 uncultured Verrucomicrobiota bacterium | reverse complement strand
CTCGGGCTGATACAAATACCGGCTGATCACCCCCTTGACGGGGGTCCACAGCGCCACGATGAGCAGCGACGCGGCCAGGAAAATCAACCACGTCTGGTTGGCGCCCAGCTTGGCCGGGCGGTCCCGGCTTCCCCCCATGCCCCCGGGCGAAGCGGACGGCGCCGCGGCCGGTGCCTCGCCCGGATCCTGTCGGCCCGCGTTGGGATCGGTTGTGTTCATCGCGTCCCCCATTTTTTGCCTTTGAGTGTCGCCAAAGCCCAATAAATCTGCCAGCCGAAAAACCCGATGTAGGTTATCGTGAAAACAAGACCGGTCCACCAGTGCCGCCGCCCCGTCTTCTGCAGAAAATGAAGCGTCCACACCAGGGTGATGGCCAACACGCCGATGACATACGACAGGGTGATCGACGCATGCAACAGCGGCGCGACGATCAGGGCCTGGAGCATCACGAAGGGCTCGGTCAACGGCAGGAACATCATGGTGTACCAGGACAACGACGGCAGGGGGTGCTTTTTCCACATGAACCGGGAGGTCTTGATGATCTCGCGAAGATACGAGCGCATCCACCGGGCCTGCTGCCGGATGTAGACCTTCCACGTTTCCGGCGCCGAGGTGGTCGCCAGCGCCTCGTCGTCATACAGAACTTTGTAATCCCGCAGGATCAGGTTCGTCAGGCTCCGATCGTCCGCGAAATTGCCGTATTCCCCCCACACCTTCGCGTTCAACCATTCGTCGAGAACATGCAGCACGCAAACCCGCCGGTAGGCCGAAAAACAACCGGGGAGACAGCTCACGCACCCGTGCACGCTTTCCGCGCCCTTCATGATCTTGTAGGAGAAAAAGTAGCGGACATCCTGCATCCGGGTCAGGAGGTTCACCGACGTGTTTTCCACATCGCAATGGCCGGAGATGCCGCCCACCGCCGGATCGGCGAAGCCCTGCACGAGCTTGCGAAGCGCGCCCGGGAAAATGAAGGTGTCCGAATCCACGCAAACCAGGATTTCCCCGCGTGCCATCAGGGTGGCCACCGCCCAGCCGTGGCACAACCCCCGGTTTTTCTCGAAATTCACCACCACCAGGTTGGGATGGCGGCTCTGCGCCTTCGTCATTTCTTCCAGGGTGTTGTCCGTCGACCCGTCGTTGACCGCGACCACCTCCAGTTTCGCGTCGGGATAGCCCGACGCGAAGATCTGGTCCAGCGCCCGGCCGATGTCCCGCTCCTCGTTCATGCAGGGCACAATGACGCTGATCGTAGGTTCAAGCCCCGCGTCCAGCGGGGCCTGGTAAAAAGCGGCAATGATGAACCGGGACAGGATAAAGATGCCCGCCACCAGCGAATAGAGGTTCACGAGCGGGGCATACCAGTAGTTCTCAACATTGCTGACCTGAACGAAAACGGCCCAGGCCAACAACAGGGTCCCTATCGATGCGGCGGAAAAGACCAGCAGCTTGTTGGGACGCCGGTACAGACGTTTGTACCGGTCGTGGTGATCGCCGGTCGCCAGAGACGGCGTCAGCGGCGGCAACTCGTAGGGGATCCGCACCAGCGCCGCGCGGCAATAGGGACAGACCGAAGGCGGCGGCGTGGCCACCACGTTCACCGAAATCCGGCAGTGCGCGCAATGACACTTGTCCCCATGGCGATGAAGCGGCGATCCTTCCGCCCCTTCCCTTGAACGGGGCTCATCCTCCGGCAGGGACCAGTCCCTCACATCCGTCTCGTCCATGTTCCCGTTCCGTTTATAACCTTAAAAAGAAGAATTGATCAAGCTGAAGCTATCCTATATGCTTTCCCATTGGTTAAGCAAGTAGTGATTAGCGGCAACACCGGAGCAGCCCATGCATAATATTCTGGTCATCGACGACGATGAAATCGTCCGGCGCTATTTCAACTGCCTGCTGGAACGGCTGGGGTGTCGGGTACAACTCGCTTCGGACGGCAAGGAAGGCCTCGAAAAGGCCGCCAAACCCGATGTCGATCTCGTGATTTCCGACCTGTTTATGCCCGGCACCCCGTTCGGAGTCGACTTGATCCGCCAAATCCGCGCCCAGCGGCCGGACTGCCCCATCGTGGTGATTTCCGGCGAAGGGGACTCCAAGATCATCGAAGAATGCGCCGCCCTCGGGGTGACGGAGTTTCTCACGAAACCCTTCGAAATGGGGTTCATCCGGAATGTGCTGGACCGGCTGGTCAAATAGGAGCGGACGTATCCGGGCTTTTCCATGATCGATAAAACACAAACGGGCGTGACCTTCTTCGACGAACGGTATGGAGGCACCTATCGCCACCGGCCCATGATCGTCTGCGGGCGAAGCGGCGCTGGAAAAACGATTTTCGCCCTGCAATTCGCCATGCAGGGCATTCTCATGGACGAACGCTGCCTCCTGCTCTCCGCCTGGCGCGCCAACGACCTCCTCATCTTTGCCGAATCCGTGGGTTTCCCCATTGCCCAGGCCGTCGATGCCGGCCGGCTGACCGTCCTCGAATACAACCAGTATGTGCCGGGCCGCGACAAGGAATGGAACATCGTGCTCCCCCCCGACGGTTTCATCCAACTCGAGGAGGTCATCCGCACGCAGGCCGTTCAGCGGGTGGTGCTGGACACCGTGCTCCCCTGGGTCTGCATCCGGGAACACCAGCGGTTGGACGAACACCTGTTCTCCTTTGTCCGCGCGTTCGACCGGATGCAGGTCACCTCCGTCTTCACCCTTCCAAAACCGGTTTCCCCTCTGTCCTTCCGGATCAAAAACACGCTCGAAAACCTGGTGCCGGTCTCGATCACCCTGTCCCGTGAACCCGCCCATTCCACCCCGGCCTTTATCGTGTCCAAATATCTGGGCGAAAACCGCCTTGCGGGCGGAACCCCGTACCACATCGTCAAAGGATCGGGAATCGTGAAACTGGAGCCGACTCAGGCCGCCTCCGCTCCCTCCTTTGCGTCCACGCCCGCCCCCCCCACGCCTGTTCCCACTCCCGTTCCCCCTCCAGTCCCTGAATCTACTCCGGCCTTCTCCCCGGAATCCGCGAATAAAGAAGAACCGAAAGGGCCTGTCGACCGCAATATCCGGTTCAGTTCCATCATGCCGGGCCTCGATCGGATTGTCCCCATTCCCGAGCGCCGCAAGGTCAACCGTCCGTTCTAGAATAAACCCTATGTATCTCGAGTACTGGAACCTCAAAAGCGAACCGTTTCAAAATGTCACGGACATTCGTTTCGCCTATCTCTCCGAACAACACCGGGAAGGCCTGGCCCGTTTGGTCTACCTCGTGAAAAGCCGGAAATTGGGCGGTTGCCTGGTCGGTCCTTTCGGGGTCGGGAAATCCATGGTGCTGGAACTTCTCGCCGAATACATGGCCGACCAGCCGCAGACCCGTTTCTTCCGTTTCGACGCGCTCCCCGGCGGCGTGATGGTGCTCGCCCGGCAGATTCTCGAACAGTTCGGTGTGCACAAGCCCCCCGCCAGCGTGGCCGAAGCACTGCAGGCCGTGCAGGCTTTCTGCCGGGAAGCCCGCCCCTCCTTCACCCAGGCCGTACTCATGATCGACGAGGCCCAGATGATCCGGGATCCCGACGCCTTCGATTTTATTCATTTACTGACCAATATCCGCGTGCCCGCGAAGGAGAGCCAGGGCGAGTATCCCGCCTTCACCGTCATTCTCGCGGGCCATTCCAAACTGGCCGACGATATCGCCAACCACGAATCCCTCCAACAACGGCTTCAACTGCTCTGGCGCCTGGACCCCCTGGACAAACAGCAAACGTTTCAGTATATCCAGCACCGGATGCATGTGGCCGGCGGGGACATCTGGGTGTTCGAGGAGCCGGCGCTCGGCGAGGTTTTCAAAGGCTCCCGCGGCCTGCCCCGCATCATCAACAATATCTGCGATATTGCGCTGCTTCTCGGCCAGGCCGCGCACCTGCCGCGCATCACCCGGGACGTGGTGCATCAAGCAAGCCGGGATGTCCAGGCTCCCGGCCTGCAACCGCCCCTGGAATCCGAGGACACGAGGAACCCGGCATGAACCCACTCGACTCTTTCCGGCAAATGCTCGGCACGACGGGGGCGATCGCCCTGGTTCTCAGCATCGTCTTCGGCCTCGCCGCCCTGGTCAACCTCTGGAAACGCAAACGCCAGAACCCCGTACCCGCCCCCAAGGCCGGCCCGATCCTCATGAATGATCCCCATACCGGAACACCGGTCAGCGGCCCCGCCACCCCGCGTCCCACTCCCGCGCCGCCTGTCGCTCCGCTTCTTCCGCCGGCGCTCAATCCGGAACCGCGACCCACCCTCGCGAAGGAGGAGAAACACGCCGCTCCGGAAGCCCGGCCAACCCCCTTGAAAAACGCCCAGATTTTCCGGCAGTTGGATGCGCGAGGCGTGGATGTGGCCACGGGACGAAGCGGGAAGAACGATGAATACCAGTGGGAATAGCGGCATCCGGTCCCACGCTTTCCGCCTCGCCGCCCTGTTGCTGATCCCCGCCTCGCTCGGCTTCGCCGCCGCTTCTCCCGCCGGCCGTTCGACCTGGATTCCCGCCGAGGATTCCCCGTATTCCCGCTTGGAATCGTCCGGCACGGTGGTCTTTCCCTGCCGCTTCACCCCCAAAAACGACCGGTGCGTCTGGGACGGGCCCAAACCGGCCACCGTTGCTCCCGCGGGACAATTCAAGCTGACGCTTTCCGCCGACAAACCGGAATTGATCCGCGCGGTGACGCTCTACCTTAAAAGTGGAGACGGCTGGTACGCGGCCCCCATCCATCCCCTTGAAACCACCCCCCGCCTTTTCTCCTTCACAAAGGAATCTTTCACACCCGAAGGAAATCCCGCGGACTGGTCTCGAATCGACGCGATCCGCCTGGCCGTGTGGAAGCGCACGGAGGGCGAGGCGACACTAAGGCTGGATCCAAACGATACTGGACAGGATCGCGTTTTTGTCCTGAAAGGCGGGCCCTCCATTCCCGAGGGGGAACAGGAATTGGCCTCCACGCTATCCCGTCGGTGCTCGGCCTGGCTTCAGAATGCCGGGATTCACCACGCCCTGATCGGGGAATCGGACTGGTTGTCCGTTCCCCCGGGCCAAACCCGCTTTCTTTTGCTCCCGTATGTCCCCCGGCCAAACTCGACACTCCTCCAGGCGCTCAAAGCCGTTCTCGCGAAAGGCGGAAAACTCCTCGTCTGTTATGGAGCCAGTCCCGAACTTGCCGGCCTGATGGGTTTCCGCCTCGCCCCTTATCAAGCGGCGCCCACCCCCTTCGCCTGGAGCGCGATGCGCTTCGAGCCCGCCGTTGGCCCCATCAGCCTGGTCGGTCAGGAGTCGCACAACCTGATTCCCGTTTTCCCTGATTCGGATCAAACCCGTGTCCTCGCGTGGTGGGAAGATGCCGAAGGCAAACGCCAGGCTGAACCCGCCTGGGTGGGCGGACCGGCCGGGTATTGGATGTCGCATGTGCTGGATTCCGAAGACGCCGGTTTGAAAACCCGCGTGCTCCTGGAGTGGATCGGCGCGGCCGCTCCCGACGCCTGGGAACAGGCGGGCCGAACGGCGCTGACCCGCGCCGCCGCCGTCCTCCCCGCCGATGCCCTCAACACCCTTCAGCCGCTGGCGGCGCGAAAAGATTGGAAAACACTCGTGGATGAAAGCCGCCGTCTCCGTCTCGAAGGGACCCGGCGCCAGGCCGCGGCGCTGCCCCCCGCCGGGCCTTCCGAAACCAACGCCGTCTGGATCCAGCCCGCTCCGGGACTGCTCCCCGCCGACGGGTCCCGGGTAGCTCCCGCGCTGCGCCAAGCCGGTCTGCGCCGGATTTACCTGTCCGCCGTCGCTTTCGGCCGCGCCCACTTCAACAGCGGTTTCTGGCCGCGCTCGGAACTGATGGAGTCGGTCGCCGATCCCTTCGCCGGCATCCTGAAAGCCGCCAAACCGGCGGGTCTTTCGGTGCATGCCTGGGTCACCTGTTTTAACGTCGCCTACACCCCACCCGCCCGCATGGCCGCGTGGCGCCTGGCCGGCCGGCTGATGCAAACCCCGTCCGGAGAACAGCCGTGGCTGACCCCGACACATCCCGAAAACAGGAAATGGCTTCTCGACGCCATCGGGGAACTGGCCGCCCGTCATCCCGTGGATGGCATCCAACTCGATTATATCCGCTTCCCGGACGGGGCGCTGGATATCTCCCCCTCCGCCCGGACCGGTTTCGAGCAGGCCGGCGGCTCGCCAGTCGAGGCGTGGCCCGCGGACGTCCTTCCCGGAGGAACCCGGCATGCCGCCTACAAAGCCTGGCTGACCGCCGGGCTCGGAGAATTCGTGAATGCCGTTCGGGACCGAGTGCGCCAGGAGCGTCCCGGGACCCTTCTATCCGCGGCCGTCTATCCGGCCTACCCCTACTGTCGCGACGGGGTGATGCAGGATTGGAAAAACTGGCTGGAAAACGACTGGGTGGACGAAGTCTGCCCGATGAGTTACACGGCGGACAGGTCCGAGCTCCAGTCCTGGATCGCCGCCTTCCGGGAGATGCCGGGCTGGGGTTCCCGGATTTTCCCGGGAATTGGCGTTTTTTCGGACACCGCCCCGCTGGAGCCGAACGCCATGCTCGACCAGCTCCGCCTGGTCCGGGAAGCGGGCGGCGCGGGCGCCGTTTTTTTTCTCGCCAATCGCGAATTTCTCCGCGAATGCCTCCCGCTCCTTCAGCCCGCGCTGGACTGATGCAGCGAGCTGCCCTGCCAGTGCAGTTTGTGGTGCAACAGGGACAGGAAATCGTAGCCGGGCAGGTGGAGGAAGGTCGCCGTGACCGGCGAACGGACCACCCGCACTCGGTCGCCCGGTTCCAGGGCCATCACGCCCTGGCCGTCCACGATCAGCCGGACATCCCCGGAACAGTGCGCCACGCTCACTTCGATGACGCTCGAATCGGGAATCACCAGCGGGCGCGCGCTTAAGGCGTGGGCGCAGATAAAGGTGACCACGAAGGCGGGACACGCGGGATTCAGAATCGGACCGCCGGCCGACAGGGAATGCCCCGTGCTGCCCGTGGGCGTGGCGACAATCAGGCCGTCCGCCGAAATCGGCGTGGGCGCGCCCTGGTCCACGGCAATGTCGAGTTCCACGATGCGGCCCGAATCGCCGTTCCGGATCACGCATTCGTTCAGGCACAGCGATTCCACGAGCGTCTGGCCATGCCGGGTCACGGAACAGGCCGCCAGCGAACGGGAACTCGTGCTGAACTGGTCTTTCGCCAGGCAATCCAGCGCCCGTTCCAGATCGCTTTCCGCCACACTCGTCAAAAAGCCAAGGCTGCCGATGTTGACGCCGATCACCGGACGTCCCCCCAAAACCGTGTCGCGCACCGCCCGCAGCATGGTGCCGTCCCCCCCCAGCACCATCAACGCATCCGTGTCCGCGGGATTGCCAGGCGTAAAGACCAATTCGAGCCGTTTTAAAAGCTCCGCGGTTTCCCCCCAAGCCACCAGGCTCAGCCTCCGCGAGGCTGACCCGGCCGCCAGCCGCGCCAGGATGGAGGGACTGCGGGGATTATCGATATGCGCGGTGACGCCAATGATGTTCATGTCCGCTTCCACCAGGCCAGATATTCCACATTGCCCGCCGGGCCCTTGATCGGCGATTCGCAGCAGTCGTTCCAGACAAGCCCCGTGAGCCCCGAGCCAAACGTCTTGATCCGGTCGATCACCGTTTGGCGAACGCCCGGATCCCGAACGACCCCGCCCCGGCCCACCTGGTCAGGCCCCGCTTCGAATTGCGGCTTGATCAGGGTGATCAATTCGCCGGATTCCATGACAGAGATAACAGCGGGCAATATTTTTGTCAAGGAAATGAAGGAAACGTCGACCGTCGCCACGGATACCCGTTCCGGAAGATCGGCCGGTGTGAGATGGCGGATGTTGATGCCTTCCCGAACGATCACCCGTGGGTCCCCCCTCAGCCGCCCATGCAACTGCCCCCGGCCCACGTCATACGCATACACCCGGGCCGCGCCGTGTTGCAGCAGGCAGTCGGTAAAACCGCCCGTGGAGGCGCCCGCGTCCAGACAAACGCGGCCGGCAACATCGAGTCCGAACTTCTCGAATGCCCTTTCCAGTTTCAATCCGCCGCGGCTGACAAACCGCTCGGGGGCGTCCACGGTCAGCTTCAACTCCGGGCCGTCCGGAAACAGGTGACCGGGCTTGGTGACCACATCGCCGTCGGCGCGCACCGAACCGGCCATGATCAGGCGTTGGGCCTTTTCCCGGCTTTCGGCAAGGCCTCGTTGCACCAGGAGTTGATCCAACCGCGCCTTCATGGATGGCCGGCATCCAAGGCCTCGCGGAGGCGAGCCGCAACGGCGGGCCCGGTCAGCCCATATCGTGCGAACAGCACGGCGGAATCGCCCTGGGGCACAAAAACGTCGGGCCATCCGAACCGGAGCAGGCGTCCCGAAAAGCCGTGCCGGACAAGGGCCGCCTCCACCAGGGATCCGAACCCCCCCGTCATCATGCCGTTTTCCAGGGTGGCCATCAATCGCGCCTTCCCCGCTTGAGCGGCAAGCCGTCGTTCGTCCAGGGGCCGGATAAAGCGTCCATTCACGACGCCGGCCTCCACGCCGGACTCCGCCAGAAGCCGCGCCGCTTCGACGGCCACGGGAATCATGTCGCCCAAGGCCCAGAGTTGAACGGATTCCCCGGGGATGAGCACCTCGGCCTCGCCTTCCCTCGGCGGCTCCAGCGGGCCCTCGAAAGCCGCGCCCGGCCCGACGCCTCGCGGATACCGGATCACGGTCGGACCGTCCCGCCGAAGCGCGCCCTCCATCAGACCCGCCAGTTCGGCCTCGTCCTTGGGTTGCGCCAGAACCAGATTCGGCACAGCCCCCAGCAGCGCGATATCGAAAACGCCATGATGGGTCGGACCGTCATCCCCGACGATTCCCGCCCGATCCAGGCCGATCACAACGGGCAGTTTCTGCAGGGCGATATCGTGGATGAGGCAATCGATCGCGCGTTGGGAAAAGGTCGAATAGATCGGCACAAACGGCCGGCAGCCGCCGGCCGCCAGGCCGGCGGCAAACACCATCGCATGGGCCTCGGCGATTCCCACGTCGAAAAACCGGTCGGGAAACCGTTTGGCGAATCCCGTCAACCCGGTGCCGGTGGGCATGGCGGCCGTGATCGCCATCACGCGCGAATCCCGTTCGGCCATTTTCTCCAGCGTGCGGCCGAACACTTCGGAATAGGACGGACGAAGGCTTTTTTTACGCGCCCCGGTTTCGTAGTCGAACGGCGGCGTGCCGTGCCAACTCTCCGGATCCGTCTCGGCGGGTGGAAAACCGCGTCCCTTCTGGGTGACGATGTGAAGCAGGATCGGCCGCGGATACTCGCGGGCAATGCACAGCGCGTTCTCCAGCAGCCCGATATCGTGGCCGTCGATCGGGCCGATATACCGGAGGCCGAACGCCTCGAACAGGCCGCTGCGCAGAAACAGGCTCTTGATGGATTCCTCGATGCGGTAATAGAGGGAACGCGGCTTGTCGCCGGTGAGGCGGGCGACCGCTTTTTCCATGTCCCCCTTCCATCGGTTGTACCGGGGATTCGCCAACAGCCCGCCCAGGTACCGGGAGATGGATCCCACGTTCGCGGCTATCGACATCTCATTGTCGTTGAGCACGAGAATAAGCCGCTTGGCGGTGCGCATGTTGTTGAGCGCCTCGAACGATATGCCGTTCCCCAATGCGCCGTCCCCCACCACGGCCGCCACATGCTCCGCGCCCCCCCGGCGATCCCGCGCCACGGCCATGCCCATCGCGGCCGATAACGCGGTGCCGGCATGGCCGGCGCCAAAGGCATCGTACGGGCTTTCCGAGCGGAGCGGAAATCCCGAAATACCGTCCGTCTGGCGCAGGCTCGGGAACCGGTCGCGCCGGTCCGTGAGAATTTTGTACGTATAACTCTGGTGCCCCACATCGAACAGGATCTTGTCCCGCGGCGGATCGAACACCCGCAACAGGGCCAGGGTCAGTTCCACCGTGCCCAGATTGCCGCCCAGGTGCCCGCCGGTCCGGCTGACGGTCCGGATGATCAGGTCCCGGATTTCCTCCGCCAACGCGGGAAGGCGATCCGGGGGGACGGCTTTCAACTCGGCCGGCGATCGGATGCTGTCCAAAAAACCGCTCATCGTATCCCTTTGGCGGACTACCGCTTGCCGGCCCGCAACCGCGGATCAAGAGCGTCCCGCAATGCATCGCCGACAAGATTGAATGCCAGCACCACGCAAAACACGGCAAGGGTGACCACGGTCATTTCCCACCACATCCCATGCCACAGGCGCAGACGGGCATTGCTGATCATAATACCCCAGGAAGGCTCGCTTTGCACGCCAATTCCCAGAAAACTCATGAACACCTCCGTGCCGATCGCCGAGGGGAACCGGAGCGAAAAGGTGATGATCACGATGTGGAATACGTTGGGCAGGATGTGGCGGAACATGATGCGGAACGGGCCCGCCCCCAGCGTGCGGGCAGCCAGCACATAGGGCCGCTCCTTGTGCTTCATCACTTCGGCCCGGATCAGCCGGCACAGGCCGGTCCAGGTCATCAGCCCGATTCCCAGGTAAACCCCTTTGAGCCCCTTTCCGACCACCATGGAAATCGACAGAATGAACAGCAGTCCGGGCATGGAGGCGACCGTGGAATAAAGCCACACGATGAAATCGTCCACGCGCCCGCCGAAATAACCGGCCAGACACCCGAGCAGCACGCCGATCGGAATGGCGATGAGCGAGGTGATCACGCCCACCTGGAAGGCGATGCGAGCGCCCTGAACCAGCCGTTGCAGGACATCCCGCCCCAGGTTGTCCGACCCCAGCGGGTACCGCGCCAATTCACGAAACCCGTCCAGCGTCACCCGAATCGCGCCGGCGCCGGCGCCCGCCTTCGTCCGCGCCTGGGCGAAGGGATGACGCAGAAAGCTCGGCGGCTGATACGCCTGCTCCATGTCGATGCGTTGATACGACGGCGGGGTGTCCCGATGGCGGGCGGTCCAATACGCCACCTCGCCGAACAACGCCGCGCCCATGTAAACCGCCAGGATCCACAGGCAGACTCGGATGCCCCGGCGCGCCGTCAGTCGCTGCCAGGCTTCGGCCCCGAGGGAACGTCCGGTTGGGAAAGTGTCGGGTTCCGGGTTCATTCGAGCCTCACGCGGGGATCCACCCAGGCATTGCAGAGATCACTGACCAGGTTGGCCAGAATATAGAGCGCCGTGCCGATCACCACCACGGCCCGGACGACCTCCACATCCAGGGAGTTGAGCGCATTCACGCTCAAATATCCCAGCCCCGGAATGCCGAAAAAGCTCTCCAGCAGCAGGCTGCCCGTATAAAGAAACGGAATCGCCATGACCACGCTGGTCAGAATCGGGATCAGGGCGTTCTTTAGCACATGCCGGAACAGCACGGCCCGCAACGGCAACCCCTTGGCAAACGCCGTCCGCACATAGTCCCGGTACATCTCGTCCAGCATGACGGTCCGGTTGAAACGCAGGCTGGATCCCAGCCCGCTGAAAATGCCGATGAGCCAGGGCAACAGGAGATACCGCCAGGATTCGAACCCCCAGACCGGAAACCACTGGAGCCGGAAGGCCAGGACATACTGCCCGGCCACGATCCAGACCAGGTAATTGACGCTCATCAGCACGACCGAAAACACGACGAACGAGCGGTCGATCCAGGTGTCCCTGAAATAGGCGCACACCAGGGCCAGGGCCACGGCCAGGATCAGTTCCGCGAAAAATATCGGGATCGTCAGCGCCAGGGACGGTCCCGCGCCCTGCCGGAGAATCTCCAACACCGGCTGGCCGGTCGCCAGCGAGGAACCGAAATCCAGCCGGGCCAGCCGGCCGAGAAAATGAACAAACTGGGAGTCGAACGGATTGCCCGTCCGGCGCTCGAGCGTCAGCCTGCGAATTTCGATCCGCCCCCCCGCCCCCGGCCTGAAGGTCAGCCGGCACCCGCCCGGTTCCAGGCGGGTGCGGAACGTGGTCCATCCGGTTCCGGCCACGGATCGGGTCAGCGTCCCCTCGCGCCCGCTCGCGTCGATCGCGGCTCCCGCGGTTCCCCGGCACGAAACCGTCCAGCGATACAGGGAATTGGTGGGAGGGGCAAACAGCAGGGGCACGGCGAACGGCCCCTCGCCCTCCAAAATCAAAACGGTCGCGCCGGAAGAACCGTTCGTCAGACCGGCCCCCGGCAACTGCCGCCAGGCTGGCGGGAAGGGCGTCCGGCGGTCGCTTTCATAGGCGCGCGTCCGGGTCCAGTGTCCGAAAAAAAGCGGCTTGTTGTAGCCGCGCGTCTCGTCGAAATCCTCCAGCATTTTCGGCGACACGTGCTTGCCCAGCATCAGGGCAGCCGGGCTGCCGCCCACCACGTTGAACAGGAGAAAGGTGATCGCGATCACGCCGAACAGCGTGGGGATCAACTGCCATAACCGCCTGAACACGTACCGGGTCATGCGCTCTCTCGGGTTATCGACGCTGGTTTCGCCACGCCTGTCGGGCGGCGATGTCCAGTTCATAATACTTGATCATGCCATATCCGAAGTCGTGGGGCTTGTAGTTTTTCACCCAGCCGTGTTGAAGACCGAACGACAGCGGATAGGCCAGGCAAAGCCAGGGCGCGTCCTCCACCACGAGATCGGACATCTCGCGGTACAGCCGGGTCCGCTCGGGGCCGTCGTTCATGACGCGGATCCGCTCGTACAGCCGGTCGAATTCGGGGTTGCGGTAATTGCTGTGATTGGGGCCCGGCGAGCCGTTCGGGCCGTAAAACAACTGGAGGAAATTCTCGGCGTCGGGATAGTCCGAGATCCAGGCCAGCCGGTACAGTTGGCACTGGCGCCGGTCCAGCTTGTCCAGGAACGTCGGCCAGTTGTTGTAGCTCGGTTCGATGCGGACGCCGATTTTGTCCATGAACGAGGCAAACAGTTCCACCGAAGCGCGGGCGTCGGGATCGTTGGCCGACCCCAGTTCCATGACCAGGATCAGCCGCCGTTTCGTGGCGGGATCGATGCCGCCGGGATAGCCCGCCTCGGCCAGAAGCCGCCGGGCCTTGTCAAGATCGAGCGCATACGGATTGGGCTCCGTCTCCGCCCGCCCCCCCGCAATCCCCGGCGGGATAGGCCCGTTGGCGGGCGTCATGCGCATGTTGTAGTACCGCGTCCACGCCTCGGCATCGAACGCGCAGCAAAGCGCCTGCCGCAGCTTTTTGTTGGAGCCGACCACCGGGTCGTCCATGTTGAACCCGACATAATAGGTCGTGAGGCTGGGCGCGGTGTACAGCCGCACACCCTCCGCGGCCAGGCGCGGATTCAGCCCGCGATCCGGCCCGATGACCACGTCCCAGTTGTCCCGGGAGATGCCCGACTGCTCCACCTGACCCTTCAGGAACATCAACCATTGGGTCGACGCGTCCTCGATCACGTATTGAACGATCCGGTCGATGAACGGAACGGGCTGGCCCGCGGCCGCCAACAGGCCCTTTTCCGCGTCGCCGGATTCCCCCTCGGCCGGATACCATTCGCGCCGCCCGGTCTCCGCCCACTTCGGATTGCGCTCGAACTCGATCCGGTAATTTCGTTTCCAGGATACCAGACGGTAAGGGCCCGTGCCGACGGGATGATTCTGAAACGAGTCGCGCCCGGCGCGGCCGTCGTAATACTCCACCGCCTCACGCGGCGCCGCAAACGCGTAATGCATGGCGAGCACCCATACCAGTTGGGGATAGGGCCGCGTAAGCGTGATGCGCAGCGTATGCGAATCCGGCGTCTCCAGGCCCGCCACCGGCCTGTCGTAATCCACCGGCGCGTCACCCGCCGCCAGGCTGGCCTCGCGGAAGTCGTCGAGCCCCGCGATCCGTTCGCTGAACGCCCAGAAACCCGTCGATTCGGAGCGCACGTCCGCGATGCGCTTGATGGCGTAGACGAAATCGGCCGCCGTCAGTTCCCGGCCCTTGCCGCCAGTGGCGGCAAAACAAGGGTCATCCGAAAAATAGATGCCGCGCCGAACCGGAATGGTGTAGACGAGGCCGTCCGCCGAGATTTCCGGCATGCCCGCGGCCAGCGCGGGTTCCAGGCGGTAGGGCCGCGCCAGGTAGGAATACTGGTAAAGACCCTCGTAAACCTTGCTGATCGCCAGGGAGGATGGCACATCGCCCGCCTTGGCGGGATCGAAACCGCGAATCCGGGCGGTTTCTCCGTAATACACGGATTCGTTGGGGATCACTCCGGTTTCCGGACGATCCCGGCAACCAACCGGCAGAACGGAAACCAGCAAAGCAAGCATCGCCCACGCGCCGGGAAGAAACCGCGAAAGGGCGCGTGTGAAGAACAGACTCATGGTTGAGGCGCAGCCGCGGGCGCTTCCACCGGCGCAGCCGCGGGCGCCGCTTCGGTCGGAGTTGCGGAAGCGGCAGACGAAACCGGAATGGCCGGCATCGGCGTCTCGACGGTGAGCGGCGCCGATTCAGGCATGACGGAGGGCTGCATCGGGGCCGCCGGCATGGCGCTTTCCTCGGTCACCAACGGAGCCGTTTCGATCGGAGCCGTCATCGGGGCCGTGTCGGGAACCGCATCCATGATGGAACCGGACCCGGTCCGAGCCGTTCCCGAATGCAGGCGATCCAACGCAATCGTGTTCGCCATAAACAGGATGCCCAAAATCACGGTGGCCTTGGTCAGAACGGTGCCGGCCTGCGCGCCAAACAGGCTTTCCCCCATGGCATTGCCGAAAGCCATTCCCAACCCCTCGTCCTTGGAGCGCTGGAGCAACACCAGCAACACCAGCAACAAGCATACAATCACCTCCACGATGGTCAACAACACAACCAGCACCGTCATGTCCAATCCTCCGGTTCAGCCCCCTAAGCCGCGTTGACAATCGCCAGGAACGAGTCGGCCTTCAACGCCGCTCCGCCAATGAGCCCGCCGTCGATATCCGGCTGCGCCAGCAGGTCGCGCGCATTGTCCGGTTTCATGCTTCCGCCATACTGGATCACGACCTTCCGCGCCGCGTCCGAACCGCCGAGCCCCGTCAGCAGGGCACGGATCTGCGCGTGCACCTCCTGCGCCTGCGCCGGCGAGGCGGTCAGGCCGGTGCCGATCGCCCAGACCGGCTCGTAGGCGATCACGATCCGATCCAGAGAACCGCCCAATCCATCCAAACTGCCCTTCACCTGAGCGGCGATCACCGCCTCCGTCTGCCCGGCCTTGCGCTGGTCCAGCGTCTCGCCCACGCAGACGATCGGCTTGATCCCGGCGGCCAGCGCCGCCGTGGCCTTCTCGTTGACCGTTTTATTGGTCTCGCCAAACAGGGAGCGTCGCTCGCTGTGGCCCAGGATCACATAGGCGCAGCCCAGTTCGAGCACCATCGACGCGGCCACCTCGCCGGTGAAGGCCCCTTCCGCTTTGGCGTGCATATTCTGCGCGCCCAGCGCAACCGGCGAGCCTTTCAACGCCTTGCCCACCGCATCGAGAGCGGTGAACGGCGGACACACGGCCACCGACACGCCGGGTTTGGAGACCAACCCCTTGAGAATCGCGTTCGCCAGGGCCACGCCCTGCGCGGCGGTCATGTTCATTTTCCAGTTGCCGGCGATCAACTTCGTGCGCATCAAATGCTCCGCTTATGGCTTATCGTTCAGGGCGGCCACGCCCGGAAGCGATTTGCCCTCCAGGAATTCCAGACTCGCGCCGCCTCCGGTGCTGATGTGGGTCATCCGGTTGGCCAGTCCGCTCTTGTTGACGGCGCCGACACTGTCCCCGCCGCCGATGATCGAGACGGCCCCGCTCTCGGCCACCGCCTTGCAGACACCCATCGTGCCGGCCGCGAACGGCTTCATCTC
>CAZSUH010000045.1:0-1749 GCA_964609905.1 uncultured Verrucomicrobiota bacterium | reverse complement strand
CGGCCCGTTCCACACCACCATTTTCGCATTCCGAATCGCGTCGGCGAACAGCGCCGTCGTCTTAGGTCCAATGTCCAGCGCCATCCAGCCCTCGGGAATCTCGTTTCCAACCACCCGGGTGGACGCCGCGGCGTCAAATGCGTCGGCCGCCACGTTGTCCTCGGGCAACAGAAACCGGACCCCTTTCTTCTTCGCCTCATCGAGCATGCGCCGGGCATAGTCAAGTTGATCGAGTTCGCAGAGCGACTTGCCGATCGCATGCCCCTGCGCCTTGAGAAACGTGTAGGCCATGCCGCCGCCGACGATCAGCACGTCCACCTTGGCGAGCAGGTTCTGCACGACGCCGAGTTTGTCGGAGACCTTCGCGCCGCCCAAAATGGCCACGAACGGACGGTCCGGTTTCTCCAGCGCGCGCCCGAGATAATCAAGCTCCTTCTCCATCAGGAATCCGGCCACGCTGTCCGTCATGTACGTGCAGATCACGGCGGTCGAGGCGTGGGCGCGATGGGCCGTACCGAATGCGTCGTTGCAGTAGAGGTCGCCATACGAGGCCAGTTTCCGGGCCATGACCTTCTGCTTGTCCTTCAGGGCCGCCTTCCTGGCCTTGAACTCCTCCTCGGACTGGTCCGGCTTCGGCTTGATCGAGGCTTCCTCTTCTTTGTAGAAGCGGGTGTTCTCGAGCATCAGCACAGAGCCCGGCTGGAGCGCCGCCACGGCGGCATCGGCCGCCAGGCAGTCGGAAGCAAACGCCACGGGTTTGTCCAGCAACCGGGCCAGGTGATCGGCCACGGGCTTAAGGCTGAATTCGGCTTCGTAGCCCTTGCCCGCCGGGCGGCCCAAATGGCTCATCAGCACCAGGGACGCCCCCTTCTCCAGCACATACCGTATTGACGGCAACGCCGCCTTCACGCGGGTGTCGTCCGTAATGATCCCGCCTTTGAGCGGAACATTGAAGTCCACGCGCATGATGACGCGCTTGCCCTTCAGCTCCACGTCACGCAGTGTCTTTTTATTCACGGTCCTCTTATTTCACTCCGTCGCGCTTGGCCATGAACCGGACCAGTTCGATCACGCGGTTGCTGTAACCCCATTCGTTGTCGTACCAGGAGACGACCTTGAAAAACCGCTTCTCGCCCTTCAGGTTGTTCTGGAGGGTCGCCAGCGAATCGTAGATCGAACTGCGGGAGTCGTGAATGAAGTCCGTGGAGACAACTTCCTCGTCCGCCACGCCCAGAATGCCCTTGAGATAGCTCTGGGAAGCCGCTTTCAGCTTCGCGTCGATCTCCTCGATGGAGGTGTCCTTCACGGAGCGGAAGGTCAGGTCCACCACCGACACGTCAGGGGTCGGCACGCGGAACGACATGCCGGTCAGTTTGCCCTTGGTCGCGGGCAGCACCTCGCCCACGGCCTTCGCGGCGCCCGTGGTGGAAGGAATGATGTTGATCGCCGCTGCGCGGCCGCCGCGCCAGTCCTTCTTAGAGGGCCCGTCCACGGTCTTCTGCGTGGCGGTGTAGGAGTGGATGGTGGTCATCAAACCGGTCTCGATTCCGATCCCTTCCTTGAGCAGCACATGCACCAGCGGGGCCAGGCAATTGGTGGTGCAGGAGGCGTTGGAAACGATGGCGTGCTTGGCGCTGTCGTACTCCTGCTCGTTCACGCCCAGGACAAGCGTTTTAACCTCGCCCTTGCCCGGGGCCGAGAGGATAACCTTCTTCGCGCCGGCCGCAAGATGCCCCTTGGCCTTCTCGG
>CAZSUH010000044.1:0-23539 GCA_964609905.1 uncultured Verrucomicrobiota bacterium | reverse complement strand
CTAGATACATGGCGACTGAACGCGCAAGAGGGGGCATGATGGGTACATCCGGCTCGGCCTGCTGGCATTGGACTTTCGCGTCGCGGGCGGCGACATGCCGGCGGGCGATGCGTTCCGCATCGTACAGAATCTCCGGATTTCAACCAGCGGCTGACGATGTCGCGTGTTGGCGATGCCGATATTGAAATATGGGGATACGGGTGAGATGATGAAGGCGTGAACAGGAGGAGGTTTTCATGACACGATTGACTCTCGCGGGGGCCTTCGCCGTGTTGGCGGCGATGGCGGTGGCCGACGAACGGATTTGGACGGGCGGCGGCGTGAACGCATTCGCCTCCAACCCCACCAATTGGGTGAGCACCAACGCGCCGGGTGAGGGCGACAGCATTGTGCTGGATTCCCGAACCAACAAGAACATGACGTGGGACCTGAACCTCGCCGTTCAGTCCTGGGCCCAGGTCGGCTATGCGGGCACCGTGACGGTGGCGACCGTGTATCCGGGAAAGGGGGCCTTCACCAATTTTACGATCCTGGGCGATTGCGTCATCAGCAACGGCATGTGGACGCATACCGGCAATTCGAATTCGGAGGTGAATCGGCTGCGGGTGACCATCGGCGGTAATCTTTTCCTGGGACCGGCCGGCCGGATCGATGTGGCCAAGAAAGGCTATGCGGCTCAATACGGGCCCGGTTGCCCGCCTTCCGGAACGGGCGGCAGCGCCAGCCATGGTGGGCTGGGCACCGTGGACAGCACGGCCGGAAGCCGCCCCGGCGTGTGTTACGGGTCCGTGGTCGCGCCGAGTCGATTGGGAAGCGGCAGTTTCAACAATGCGGCATACGCTGGGGCCGGGGCGATTTGGTTGGACGTGACCGGGCAGGCGCAGGTGGACGGCACGCTTTACGCGACCTCGGCGACCGAATCCGGCGCGAGACCCGGGGCTGGGGGCTCGATTTATCTGGTCGCGGGCGCCTTGTGGGGCGGCGGCTCGATTCAGGCGAATGGCGGCGGCGGCTATAACGGCGGCGGCGGGGGGCGGATCGCCCTGGCGGTCACGAATGCGGGCGAGGATTTCTCTCTGTTCACGGGGCAGATCACCGCCTATACCGAGGCGGCCACGACCGGACGCGGCGGCGCAGGAACGATCTATTTGCGAAAGGCCGGGCAAGGGCTTCACGAAGGAACCCTGATTGTGGACAACGCCGGTCAGGCGGGAAAGGCCACGGAGATTTCGTCCAATGTCACCGAGGCGGCGGTCGGCACGGTGATCCTCCGCAATCGCGGCAATCTGGTGCTTCAAACGAACCAGACGCTGACCGTCGGCGGCTCATGGTCGAATGCCGCGACTTTTACGGCCCTGACCGGCTCGGAGGTTGTGTTTGCGGGCGCTGCCGGATCGACGGCGGTGGTATACGGATCGTCCACGTTCGTGGGATTGATCTGCACGAATGGCGGCGGGCAGACGCTCCTGTTCCAGGCGGGCCAGACCAATACCCTTGCCGCCTTGGGGCGGTTGCGGTTGAAGGGGAATGAAACCGCCACCAATCTGGCGCTCCGCTCGACCGCGGACGGCGTGCCATGGCGGTTTAACGTGGCCGGTTCGACGGATCAGGCCGTCTCCTTCGTGGATGTGAAGGACTCCGATGCGTTGACGGGCGGCGGCGCGGAGGTGAGCGCGATCAACTCCCTGGATCACGGCGGCAATTCCAACTGGGTGTTCCTGACCGTCGGCGGGTGCGAGACAAACGTCTGGACGGGCGCCGGCAACACGGTATGGTCGCAAAAAGGGAACTGGAGCCTCGACCGCGTGCCCACGGAAACGGATTTCATTCGAATTCCCTCCGCGATGCCGCGCTACCCGGCGCTGGACGACAACCGTTCGGTCAGCGGCATGGAGATTCAGTCCGGCGCCTCGCTCGACCTGGCCGGGTTCAATCTGCAGGTCACGGGCGATGCCACCGTGGCCGGCGCGCTCCGGGCGTCGGGAACGGAAACGATCACGTTCCAGGAGGACGTCGATTTCACGGGCGGCTCGTTCCGGGAGCGCCAGAGCGCCGTGGTGCTGGCGGGATCCGGAGCGCAAAACGTGGATCTGGCGAACCTGAGTTTCTGCTGGTTGGACGTGCTCACCAGCGCGGGCGCCGTGACGTTCACGGACGGGTTTACGGCCCGTCGGCTGCGCTGCGAGGCGGCGGACGGCACACGAAGCCTCACCTTCCAAGCCGGCGCCGCCTTTATCCTTCGCGATCTGGTTCTGCTCGGATCGGTCGCGACCACTAATATCACGTTGCTCAGTTCATCCACGGGAAACCCGTGGCATCTGGCCGTGTCGGGGTATCGGTCCGTCCGCGGCGTCGATGTGCGGGACAGCGATGCGAACGGGGGGCTGCCCATTACGGCCTCCTCATGCAAAAACAGCGGTAACAACGACAATTGGATATTTGGCGCGGTTTCCAAGGAGTGGACCCCCACGAGCGGTAACGATTTTCACACGTCCGCGAACTGGACGCCGGAAGGCGTGCCGAACGAGTCCACGCGCATCCGGATTCAGACGGGGCCGTCCATGACGATGACGGGCGCCGTGACGATCCTGGACTTGGTGGTGGGCGGCGGCGCCGGAGTCGTGACGGGCATGATCAATGGATCCCTGACCGTTCTCGAAAGCGCGGTGGTGCTGTCCAACGGCGTTCTGGAATGGAACAAACCCGGGATGGTGGGGGAGGATTGGGTGGTGGCCGAGGGCGGGTTGCTGACCCATGCGGTCAATATCTCGACCGAGGCCAACAAGATCGATCTGACGATCGGCGGCCATGCGTGGGTGGATCGGAACGGGCTGGTGGATGTGGTCGGGAAGGGATATTCATCGGGGAATGGACCGGGCATCTATTTCGGCGGCTACGGCGGCGGAAGCGCGAGCTACGGGGGTGTCGGCCCGCGGATTACAAGTCCGGCGATTTCAGCAAATTCGGCCTGTGCTATGGGTCCATCACGGCGCCGACCAATCTGGGAAGCAGCGGCATCTCGAACTATTCCTGGCCGGGCGGTGGCGCCGTTCGTCTGCAGGTGGCCGGCCGCGCGATCGTGGACGGTTTGATGGTGGCCGACAGTCCGTCCCTCTATGCGCGGCCGGGTTCCGGCGGTTCGGTGTTCATTCACGCGGGTGCCGTGCGCGGGGCGGGGACGATTCGCGTCAATGGCGGCGACTCGTACAATGGTCCCGGGGGTGGGCGCATATCCCTGGTGGCGACGAACGCGGGAGAAGATATTTCGGCGTTCACGGGCACGCTTTCGGCCTTTGGCGGGGCGGGCTCGCAAACGGGGCGTGGCGGCGCGGGGACGATCTACCGGGAATGTCCCTCCGATGGCGCGGGGCGGGGCGTGGCGACCGTGGCGAACAACAACCTGTCCGGTTTCCACACGGACCTGCCGTCCGCCTCGCATGGCATTCCCGGCGAGACGGAGCGCCTGGTGTTCCGGATTGCCGATGCGGCCAAGCTTCGGCTGAAAGCGAGCGTGACGGTGGGGGATATCTGGCTGGACACTGCGAATGCCCTGCTGGATTTGGGGAGCAATACGCTCACGGTGAACACGCGGCAACATCCTCTGGGGCTGGGTTCCGTGACGAACTACGGCGCGATTGTCTGGCGGGGGCTGCCGCCCGGTGCGGTGATAATGGTGAAGTGATACGATGGGGCGCCCCTCCTGCAATTACCGACTTCTGTCGGGAAGCATGTCCGCCCGGATGGCGCGGTCCGTGGGAAACTGGTGGCGGATGATTTTGAGGGAGCCGTCGAGGAAGATGACGATGGCGTGAACGTATCCCTCCTCCAGGCGCAGCGTGATGGAGGCCTTTTTCACGACCAGGTCGTCGGCCGTCTCCGGCCGGCGGTCGGGACCGCAGCCGAACAGGAAAAGATTCGTCTCCGTCCGCCGGTATTGAAACGGGGTTCCCCAGAGATCGTTTTTCAACTCGGTGATATAGGGGCCTTGCCAGCGGAGATCGGGTGAGGGGGGATGGATGAGCGACGCCAGTCCCGCGTCGGTCGAGGGATAGGCGCCGCAATCCTGCCGGTATAACTCCAACGCGACGCGCAGGTTGGCCAGGCTGAGCCGGGCGCGGTCGATTTTCCGGGCGTCCTGATCGGGTGGAGGGGGCGCTTTGCTTCGGGAGACCAGCGCCCCTCCGATCCCCAGCATGATCAGGAGGATGGCGGTCATTTTCAGGCCCGAGACGCCCAGGAAGGGAAGCGGTTTGCCGGGTCTGGCCAGCCGGCGGTTGGAGGGGGACCAGGCGGTGCGTGCGGAAGCCGTTTCAGGCGGGCCGCCGTCGCCGTCCGGGCGCGGCGGAGTCTTCCGGAAAAAACCCGGCAGGAGGAGGGTGCGACCGCAGACGGGGCAGGCCGGGCGGGTCGCCTCGGAGAAAAGATTTTTACAATAGGGGCAACGATATTTCATGGAGCGAGTGAAATAGCCATGTTAAGCGATGGACAAATCATTCCTGATGCCCTATTATTAACAACATTCTTTTTTTCTCGCAAGGGAATCGTGTCGATTCCCCGGCGGAGAAATCCCATCCGGAGAAAACGGGGTTTATCATGAACAGACTGAGTCGTTTGCTGGTCATGGGGTGGGCGGTCGCCGCCAGTCTCTGTGCATCTCCCGTGCTGCGCGCGGCCGACGATCCGGCGCTCACGGCTTTGAAATCGGCTTCGGAATCGTTCAAGACGGGGCAGGAGGCCCGGGCCTGGGAACTGTACCTCCCCCAGGCCGCGGCATTCCGGAAGCAATGGGCGAATCTGCCCCCCGACTTCGTTGTCTGGGTGGCGGACCAGCATCGCAAGCAGAAGCAGTTCAAGGATGCCCTCGCGATCGCCGATCTCGCGCTGGGCTCCCGCAAGATGTCTTTGGAAAACACCGCGCGCCTTTACCTTTTGAAGGGCGACTCCTATCGGGACCAGGAAAACTTTGCCGCGGCCAAGCTGGAGTATCAGAGCATTGACCGCAATGCCGACCTGCGCAAAACACCGGCCGGCCAGATCGCCCGCTTCCGGGTGGTGGACGTGCTCCGGCTGACGCGCGACTACGACGGCGCGGACGCGATGATCGAGCGGCTCAAGGACGTGTCCGATACGGCCGCCCAGGCCGAAGCCTATTTCCTGTCGGCCAAGGTCGCCTTCGACCGCGAGGATTACGTCGCCGCCCGCGAGAATCTGATCGAGGTGAAGAAGCGCATGCCCGATCACGTCGAAACGGTTTTCCTGGAAGCCGATCTGAACCTGCGTGAAGACCGCCTGCAGGATCCCGAGCTGGAAATCGGCGATCGGGTTCTGACCACCTACGTGGTGCCTGGGCGGCCGATCTCGATGAAGATGCAGGATCGGAACCTGGCCGTCGTGCGCGGCGGCGCGGGCATCCCCATCGAAATCGTGACCCGCAAGGGCAAGGATCGCGAGATCATGAACCTGCTCCCGTCTCCCCGCGATCCGACGCTGTTCCGCGGCGTGCTCACCACCCGGCTGGGCGACGCCGTGACCAACAACATGCGGCTCGAGGTCATGGGCGATGACGTAGCCGTGTACCAGATTTTGCCGAGTTTCCAGAAGGAAAACAATTTGAACTACGAGGCGAAGCCCATGGCCGTCATCGCCGACGGCGAACTGACCGCCACCTCGGCCGACTTTCAGTCGAGCGACTCGCGCGATGAGCTGTTGATGCGCCAGCGCATGGCCATGATCCTCGCGCGGGACCAGAAAAACATCGCGGCCATCGAGCGCATCCGGGATCCGTGGCTGGTCCGGCCGGGCAATCCGGTCCGCATCCAGGTGGTGGATTACGACCGCGACATCAGCGCCGTGCCTGACACGGTCAGCGTCCGCGTCAAAGCCTCCTCTGGCGACGAGGTTGCCGGCGTCCCGCTCGTCGAGACGGAGCCGCATTCCGGCATATTCCGGGGCGTGCTCAAAACGTCCAAGGCGCCCCCTCGCGCGACGGCTTCCGACAGCGCGCCCAACTCCGACCCCAACACGGCCATTGGGGCGGCCGATTCCGCCGGTTGGAAAAGCGGCCCGGCCGGGAATCAGCCGAAATGGTTCGACGTGGATCTCATGACGATCTATCCGCTCGCGTGGGGCTCGGTGGATTGCTCCGGCGGCGGCGCGGTGAAGGAACTGTCCCTTTACGGCGCGATCGGCGACACCAACATCGAACTGATCGTCAGCACCAAGCCTTCGCGCGAACAGGTGAACGGCTATGTGGACCTGGCGAAGCATTTTGGGCCGCTCCGGAACACGGCCGCGTATCTCTATACCGAACTGACCAGCGAGACGGACCAGGAGGTCACCCTGAAAATCGGCAGTTGCGACGGTGTCGCCGTCTGGGTCAACGGCAAACAGGTTCACTCCAAACTGGCGGGCCGGATCTGGAAACCGGAAGAGGATGTGGTCAAGACGCCACTCAAGGCCGGGATCAACGGCGTGCTGGTGAAGGTCCTGCAGATCAACGGGCCGTGGGGCTGCAGCCTCGCGGTGTTGAAGGCCGACGGCACGCCGCTGACGGCGATGCCCGTGACGCCGCCGGCCGCGCCGGGCGTGGTGACGCAATGGCACCTGTTCAACCGCCCGACGCCCGAGGAAGGCATTGAGTTCGGCGCCACGGTGTCCGTCGGCCAGCCGGTGCGGATCAAGGACAAGATTTTCCGCTGGGTCCCCAAGGACATTACGCCGCCGGCCTCCCTGGCAGCCGAGGGCGCCGTCTGGAAGGCCGTCTTTCACAAGCCGGCCGCGTATCGCCGGCTGCGCTGGGTGTTCGATACGGTCGAGGGCGCTCCGGTGGCGGTCAGGAAGGCGACGGTCCAAAACACGTTCGGCGCCTTGGTGGTGCCGTCCCCGCTCGATTTTTCCAAGGCCGCCGGAAACGATATTTTGGAATTGGGGCCGGGCGACAAGATCGACATTTCCTACCTGGATACGCATCGGATTCGGAGGGACAACAACGAATTGCATGCGGCCCTGAAGTCGGGATTTTTCAACGCCAAGACGATGCTGGCCTACGAGACGATCGACATGACCGAGGATGGCAAGCGGACTATCGCGTACGACCCCGCCTACCGGTTCCGTGCGGGGGTCACCCCATCGGTGGTCGGCCACGTGACCGATTATGACGCGGATGTGAGCGACGAGCGCGACAAGGTCAAGGTGCGGGTGACGACCGAGGGCGGAGAGAATATCGAAATGACGGCCCTGGAAAGCGAACCGCATTCCGGGGAATTCCTGGCGGTCTTGCGACTGACCGGCGCCTCCACCAACGACACCGTCAACATGCAATCGGTTGACGCGATGAAAGACACCGTCAAGGTGCAATCGGGTGACGCGATCACCATGACCTATTTCGACGAGGAGAACAGCGACGGCCGGATCGACCGCGTCGCGTCCATCGCCGACGCGCCGAACGCGCCGCCCGAACTGCTGCTCTACCAGGCCATCGTGCTGAATGACGACGATGGCCTGATGGACAAGAATACGCCGCGGTCGCAAATCCGCCTGGCGTCGGGCGCCGGGCTGACCCCGGCCGATCCCGTGATCACGAGCATCGACACCTCCCTCGTGTTCAAGCTCCTGTATCCGGGCGCGGCGCTGAGCCAGAAATCCGTCCACGCCGCGAAGTTGACCACCCTCCGCGAGACGGAAGCGGCGAAAGCCTCGGGAACGGAGCCGTCGTTCACGGACGCCCTCATGACGCTGACCGATGCCATGAACGGCGAATTTTCCGTTTCCGTCGACGTGCGGGTGGGCGATTCATCCGCCTATTCCGACCTGGATTCGAGCGAGGAGGCGCTGGGGAGGTCCCAGAAGGATCGGAACCGGTTTTACGTCCAGAGCGGCGACTTGGTGCGGATCGCGATTCCGACCGTGGACGGCGCGGAGGGCGTGAATGGCTGGGTCCGGCTGGCAAGCGACGCGTCGATGATTTTCACGGATCGCCGTTACCTGAAAAAGGAAGAGCGTGTTTTCGCCGGCGATTTTGTCTACCTCAAATTGAGCGACCGGGACTGTGACGCGACCGAGGGGCTCGACACGGTGACCGTGACGCTGCTGACCCAGAAGGGAAAAGTGCCGGTGACGTTGACGGAGACACTGCCGCATGCGGGCGTGTTTTCCGGTCGCATCGGCACCGCGTTCGTGGGAGCGGCCCCGGTCGAGGGGGTGTTGCCGGTCCAGTACGGGGAGACGGTGAAAGCCGAGTATGTGGACGCCCTTTGCGTGGGGGCCTCGACCAATCGCAAGGTGATGGCGGCCGTGGAGGTTTACATGGGCGACGACGCGGAACTGGCCACCTTTACGAAGCGGTTTTCCGACGAGGACATCGCGGTCACGACCCGCCTGCGGATGTCCGAGGCGCTGTTCGAACTGGCCAAGGAGCACCGGGTGGCCGGGCAAAAGGAACTCGCCGCCTCGGAGATCGCGGAGGGCAAGCAGGTGCTGGAGGAGGCGATCGCGGACTATCCCGGGACCGTGCATGCGCCGCACGCGGAGTTTTTGCTGGGTAACCTGGCCCAGGAGTTGGAGAAGTACGAGGAGGCTCTGGAGCGTTATAACAAGGTGCTCTCCAACTGGCCGGACAGCGATTTCGCGGCCAAAGCCCAATTGCTGAAGGGCATTTGTTTGGAGAAGATGAACGATATGGACAACGCGTTGGACGCCTATGTGGAACTGACCTATTCCTACCCGCGCAGCCCCCAGGTGCCGGACGCCATCCTTCGACTTGCCCAGCATTTTTACAAGACGAAGGAGTTCGAGGTGGCCGGCAAAATCTTTGGCAATTTCCAGACGCGCAATCCTGACCACGATCTCGCGGCGAAGGCGCTCTTCCTTTCCGCCCAGAGCTTCTTCAAGGGCGCCGAGGAGCGCAAAGTCGCGCTGGGCGGCCAGTACGACGCGAAGGCCAACGACTGGCTTCTCGACGCGATCGGCAAGTTCGAAAAGCTGATTGGCACGTACGAGGACAAGGACCTTAAATCGGAATCCATGTACTGGCTGGGCGACTGCTACATCAAGAAGAACGATATGAAAAACGCCTACATCACGTTGAAGCGACTCACGTGGGATTATCCGGAATCCAAGTGGGCCAAGTTCGCGCGCGGTCAACTGGTCCAGAATGAGGGAACCTTCAAGCGGTTTGCGACGGAGCAATAAACGGCCGGAGGCTCGACATGCGGATACGCGTTTTCAACCTGGGCGGGTGGGCGGCCATTTGGCTGGCGGCATCCGCCTTGTGGGCGGGCCCGGCCGAGACCCTTTTCCAGGGCGCCTGGGACTGGCGGCTGCAACCCCGCCATTACGGCAAACTTTCGATGGAGGAGCGGGCGGCCTATGGCCGGGGCGAGGACCTGATCGCCAAGGGGCAATACGAAGCGGCGGCGCTGGAATTCGAGAAATATCTCACCGCCTATCCGAAAAGCGCGGCGTACGGGCACGCCCTTCTGCTCGAGGGCTACAGTTTGCACCTGGGCCGGTTCCGCAACAAGGCGATCGACCGGTACAAGGAGGTGATCGAGATGTTCGGCGACACGCCGGAGTCCGCCGTTCCCGCGGCTTTTCTCAAAGGCATGGCGCTGATCGAGAACGGCAACGAGGAGCAGGGATACGCCGTGTTCCAGGAGATGGCCGACAACGACGCCTATCTGCAACATCCCGTGATCGACCTTGCGCTGACCCGGTTGGCGAGCCGGTATATCGCCCTCAACGACGAGAAAAATGCCGAGCGTTGCTGGCTTCGCGTGTTGGAATCCTTTCAAAACGCCTTTGACGTGCGGCCGGAGAACGCTTCGGCTTCGGCCCGGCAGAAACTCACGGAGCTGTACATCCGCCAGGCCCGCGCCGGCGCCCTGGACGACCTGTTTGCCAGGTTTCCTCAGGAGGGCCGCAAGCCGGCCGATATTTCCAACGTCGCGTTCGACCGGGGGATCGCGATTTTCGACTCGCTTTCCGCCCAGGCGCGCAAGGGCCTGTTCGACTGGATGCGGGGGCGGCGCGCCGAATATCAGACGGAGAACCGGGACGGTGAATGGTTCAACCGCCTGCTCAGCCTGGGCGCTCGAGCCGGCCTGCGTTCGGAATGGAAGGACATCATCCGTCCCGCGCTCGACTTTTTGAAAAACCGGCCGGACGCGGCTTCCGCGGGAGCGGCCGCGTCATGGCTCGCCGCCCGGTTGAATGAGGCCGACGCGCTGGCATTCAAAAACGCGGCCGAGTGGAAGACGTTCGGCGAGGCGTTGGCCGCGCTCCAGGCCAAGCTGGACCCCGCCGGCCAGTTAAGGGTGGCCCTGGCCGCGCTATCCGGCTTTCCCGGGTCGGTGGCGGAGGGATCGGACGGCGACACGGTGTGGAACGCCATGATCGCGCGCGCGCGCGACCTGTACCTCAAGCAGATGAATCCTGAGAAGGACAACGGGTTGGCCGGACTCGTTGACCGGCTGCGCAACGCCCGCCGTTTCGACCGGGCGATGGAACTGGCCCAGCGGATCGAGCGACCGCCCCTGCAGCTCTGGAAGCGGATCGAGGTGCTGGGCGGCCAGTCGAAGTTCGCCGAACAAGCCGCGGCGTGCGAAGAACTGGAAAAGATGGACGACAGGGAACTGTCGCTCCGCGCACTGCGCCATCGCGCGTACCTGTACAAGGACCGGCTCGGCAAATACGAGGAGGCGGTCAAGCTGTATGCGATGATCAACGAGCCGCCGGGCACGATCTGGGCCACCGTCGATTGCTACCAGCGGTGGCGCAAGCCGGAGAACGCGATTGCCGCGTTGAGCGAAATTGAAGGCTTTTTCGAGCGAGACGCGCCGCGCGCCGGTCTTCACAAGGCCTATGTGTGGGAACAGGCGGGCGACAAAGGCAAAACGATCGCCGCGCTCCGGACGGTGCTGAAGAAATACCCTAAGCATGGGGTCGCCTCGACGGCGCATCAGATGCTGGAACGCTATGGCGTGGAGGGCACCGGGGGCGGTGTGATTGATGAAGACTAAAGAAGCGAGGACGATCATGACGTTGCGCCAATCTCGATGGATGTCGGCGGGGCTTTCCCTGTGTGTGGCCGCCGTGGCGGCCGTGGCCCAGAACAGGGCCCCAGCGGAAGCGGCGGGGGGGGACGGACCGGATTATCAGGCCCGGCGGCTGCTCCGCCAGGGCTTGGCCCTGATCGAGGACCGTCAGGAAGAGCGCGGCGCCAAGGTGCTGGCTTCCCTGCCTTCCAATTTTCCAAAGTCCCCGGTCCGCTTCCAGGCCTGGCTGGCGCTGGGGAAGTTTTACTCGACCAAGGGGAGTTTTGACCTGGGGATTAAAAACCTGATCCCGGTGACGGAGGCCGAAGACTCGATTCCCGACGAAAAGGCTGAAGCCATCTACCGCATCGGCATCTGTTATTACGGCATGGCCGATTATCCCCGGGCACTCTCCACGCTGCGCCGCGTCACGGAGGAATACCCCTGGAGCGTCTTCGCCAATGAAGCCTACTATTACATCGGCATGTGCCACTTCCAGCTCAAGCGCTGGCGCAAGGCCGTGGAAGCGCTTAAGATGGTGGGCACCAGCGTGCCGCCCAACAAGGACGAGGAAAGCCTGGTGGAATCGGGGCAGCGCTTTTTCGTGAAAGTTGAGGACAAGGATCTGCGCGTGGTGAAGACGACAGGCGGCACGTTGTCGGTCGCCGTGACCGCCGGCTCGGGAGATAAGGAAACGCTCGGCATGTCCGTGTTCGACGCTGAGGGCGAGTATTACATCGGCAGCCTTCCGATGGCGCTGGGGGCGCCCGTGGCGACCAACGGCACGCTGGAGGTGAAGGGCGGCGATACGATCACGGTGGACTACCTGGACATGAACACCCAGGACGGATCGATCAAAATCATCCGGACCGCGAAGGCGCGCACCGTGTCCACCGGGGTGACCGGCTTCACCGACGGCGCGTTCCGCGAATATGTGCATGGCGTGTTTTCGGAACAACCGACGTTTGTGCGGGTCAAGGATTTCGACGCCGACACGACCGCCGGGCGCGACAGTGTCAAGGTCCGGATCGCGTCCCGGTTCAAGACCCCGGCGGAGGAAGGCGACCTTCCGGGCGACGACATGGAGTCGTTTCAGGAACGCGATGCGCTCGACATGACGCTTCAGGAAAGCGGGCCGCATACGGGTATTTTCACGGGCACGCTCATCGTTCAGGCCCGGAAGGAGAAAGTCCCCGTGAGCCTGACGGATGCCGTGCTGACGGCGGATGAAAAGGATGTGGTGTTCGTCGAGTACCTGGACGCGGTGCATATCGGGGGGCTGAAGGATCCCCGCAAGGTGACGTCCAAAGCGGACTTCCTGACCGGCGAAATTCCCGACGTGTGGGTCGCTCAGCGCGAGGTGTCCACCGAGGATCTGCGCGCGCGGAAGAATATCACGGAAGCCAAGTTTTATCTGCGCCTGGCTGGCATTTTCAAGGAAGTCGGACTGATCGCCCGTTCCAAAGAGAAAGCCGACACCGGTCTTGAAAAGGTGGATGACGTGATCCGCCGCTCCGCCCGAGCGACCCCGCTCCAGGATCTGGTCGAAGAGGCCTACCAGATCAAGTGGGAACTGCAAATCGCCAAGGACGACTTGACCGGCGCCATGGCGACCTGCCGCCAGTTGATGTCCCTTTTTCCCGGTTCCACGCTGGCCGATATCGCCTTGATGCAGATCGCGCGGGCCAACCTGAACACGGGCAGGACCAGGGAAGCCTCGAGCATTTTACGGGGCATTCTGGGATTGAAGGTCTCGAAGGAAATCAAGGCTGAGGCCCAGTATCTGCTGGCCTCCACGATGGAGGCCGGCATCGACCGCAAACTGGGTAAGGAGGAGCGGTTGCGCGCCTTGGGCCAGGCGATCGGGGCGTATAAGACCTGCGCGGAACAGTACCCCGACTCGCCGTTCGCGGGCGAGGCGCTGGGCAAGGTGATTGATTTCCATCTCGAGGCTAAGGATTACAACCGGTGCCTGGAGATGCTGCAGACGGTGGCGCAGGATTATCCCGACGCCCCGTTCCAGGACGACATGCTCTTGAAGTGGGGCGTGGTGCTGGTGCGGGTGAACCGGCCCGACGACGCGCGCGAGAAACTGGCCCAGGTGATCCGTGATTATCCGACCAGCGCGGCGGCCGCCAAGGCGCAGAAGGTGTTGGAATTGGTGAATCGCTGAAGGACGTCGACGAGGAGACAACGCAATGCTGAAATATATGCTGGATGGCGGACCGTTGATGTGGCCCCTGCTGGCGCTCTCGATTGTAGGGCTCGCCGTGGCGATGGATCGCTGGCGAATCTTTCGCCTGGCGTCGCAGGATACCTCCGTCATGCGACGCATGGTGTTCCAACTGCTGGCGACAGGACAGGTGGACGACGCGATTCGACTTTGCGAGGAGACGCGGGGACCCGTTGCCGCCGTGTTGCTGGCGGGCTTGAGCCGGCTTAAAAAACTGGTTGCCATGGGCCGGGAAAAGGCGGAAGTTGAGGAGAGCGTGTCCAAGAGCATGGGGGATTACGCGCCGCATGTCATCGCCGCCCTCGAAAAACGGATCAGTCTGCTGCTCCTGGTGGGCAGTTCCGCCCCCCTGATCGGCATGACCGGCACCGTCACCGGCATGATCCGCGCCTTTGCCGCCATGTCCTCGGCGGGCGCCCTCCAGGGAAGCGTGGTGGCGGGCGGCATTTCGGAGGCGCTGATCACGACTGCCGCCGGGTTGCTGATCGCGGTTCCCGCGGTGATCGCTTACAACTATTTCTCGACCCGGCTGGAGCAGATCACCATCCGAATCGAGGAAACCGCCAATGAACTCGTCTCGTTCGTCCACCTGCGCGAGCGACTGTAGGCCTCCCGTCTTATCCGGATGAAAATTGCCCGCAAACCGAGACCCTCCGGCGATATCGACGTGACCTCGTTCTCCGATATCGCCTTCTTGCTTATCATCTTTTTCGTGCTGACCACCACCTTCACGCGGATGATGGGCATGACCGTCTCGATTCCCGCGAGCACGTCGGATCCGGCCCGGAAAAGCGAGGAGCAATATCCGACCGTGGTGCTGACCCAGGAATCGATGCAGTTCCAGGACGCGAATGTGACCGTGGAAAAGTTGCGGAACCGGTTGAGGGAGCTCAAACTGGCCGAAAAAAAAGAAGAGGAGCGGTTCATCGTTCTTGAAAGCTCGCCCGACGTGGAATACAGCCGATACTTCCAGGTGGTCACCGCCATTGCGAACGCCGGCGGCATTTTGGCCCTCGCCGAGCCGATTGAAGAAGCGGAAACGGACGGAGCCAAAACGGCCGGCGGTGAGGGGGGCGCGGCACGGGGAGTGACGAACACGCCTCCGACCGGGGGGGCCGCCCCGTGAAAGTCAAACGTCCGGTCCGCCGTGTCCCGTTCGTGCCAGTCGCCTCCTTCGGCGACATTGCCTTTTTGTTGATCATCTTTTTCATGGTCGCTTCCGTATTCATGCGGGAAGCCAATATCAAGATCACGCCGGCGGCCTCCGCCGATATCGACAAAGTCGAGACCCAGCCGATCAGCGTGGTAGTGGACGAGTCGGGAGTCATCTGGGTGCAGGGCGAGCAATGCCAGCGAGACGCTCTGGAACCGGCGATCGCGTTTCTGTTGAAGGACAAGTCAAGCAAAAAAGCGTTTCTGAAGATCGATCACAAGCGGAAACAGCGTGATTTCGGACCGGTCCTGATGGCCATGGGGAAGGCCGGCGCGGAGATCGTGCTGGTCGGCGAGAAGAAAGGAAAGTGAGATGAACATCGAATTCACCTGCGTGAATTGCGGCGCCAGTTTGAAGGTTCTTCAGGCTTTTGGCGGCAAAACCATCCAATGCCCCAAGTGCCTGAAGAAAACCGTCGTTCCGGCGTCACCCGAGCCGGCCGCCTCCGCATCGCCCCCCTCCGTTCCCGCGCCGCCGCCCGCCGCTTCGGCAGTCAAACCCTCGCCCAAGCCGGCGGCCGGTGACGGGATCTATATCGCCTTTGCCTGCGAGAAATGCGCCGCCTCGCTCAAAGTGCTCAAGTCGTTGGCCGGCAAGACGATCCAATGTCCCAAGTGCTCCAAGAAAACGGCGGTCCCGGGCGGCGCGCGCCCGCCCGCCGCGCCGGGAAAAAACGCCGCACCGCCGCCGCCGGCCGTGTCCTCCAAGCCGCCCCTTCCGGCCGTTCCGCCGCCGCCGCCGCCGAAAACACCGTCTTTCGCCGGAGCCGTTCCCGCGGCGGCGCCGGACGAGGCGCTGGCCGCCCGGGTGCGCGACCTGGAGCAGAAGTTGGAACACCAGACGCGCGACTTGAGAACCATGGAACAGCGGTTGGACGTAGCGCGGTTGAGGATGGAACGCGCGGAGCAGGAGAAACAGGAACTGGCCGCTCGGAAGAGCGATGATCGAGGCCGGCTGGAAGCGGAACTGTCCGCCCATTTCCAGGCGGAACTCGAGGCTGCCCGCAAGACCATTGCCCGGATGGAGGAGAAAGTTCAGCAGGCAACCGTGGACCGGCTTCAACGGACGAAGGAGACGGGTCGGACGGCGGTTGAGATCGAGAAAGCGCTGTTGGAAAATCCGGACGATGCGCTGACGGAGTCGGAAACGCTGGTTCCGGACGCCGTCCTGTCCGATATCCGCGAAAGCCGCTTCGGCCGCTATATCCGACTGGCCATCGTGATCCATGCCGTCGTGCTCGGGCTGACCTCGATCGTGTATATCCGGAATCGGATCTCGCCGCCGCCCCCGCCGGACGAGGCGGGCGGCGCGTCCACGAACGCCGTTCCCGCGGTCGCGTCCCCGGTCCCGGCCGGTTCCGTACCGGAAACAGGGACATCGACCGGGACGGGAGAGGTGTCGGAGACGGGAACGAAAGTCTCCGTGCCAGCACCATCTGCCGCCGCGCCGGCGTCCGCGTTGGAGGCCCTTCCGGAGCCCGGCGAAAAGGCGCCAACCGACACCCAGGTGGACTTGGGCCTCTAACGGTTTTACCAGGAGAAACGGCCTGTGTTCGATTTCCGCATGCGCATGCTCCGAATCCGGCATCTTCCGCCGGTTCGGGCGGTTCTGGCGTTCCCGGACCGGCTTGACGAGTCCCTGATGCGGGTCTGGGGCCGCCTGGCGCGGCGGTGCGAACCGTGGCTGTCGCGCGCGCGCGCCGTGGCCACCGCCGGGATCGGGTGGGGGGGGCCGCGGTTGGCTTCGGCCAAGGCCGGGGTGGAAGCACGGGCGCGGAGGGTCGAGCGGTTGATGCGGCGGGTGCCCGGAACCTGCTGGCTGGGACTGCTCATGACGGGTTTGACCGTCGTTCCATCGAAAATCGCGCCGTTCGGCGTCCCGGCCATCTGCGCGTATGTGGGTGTGCATCCGACGCAACTGTCCATTCTCCCGGCCGGCGCTGTTGACAGCCTCTTTGTGTCTGCCCTGTTTCTGTCTCGCGTGTTGCTCGTTCTGCTTCCGGCGGCCGCTTTTCTCGCGTTTGTTCGCGTGCGGATGTCCCTCGTGGCCCTGAAGGCCGGTGCCGTGGGCTGCCTGCTGTTCGTCCTGCTGCTCTGGCGGACGACGGTCGCGGTGCCGTCGCTTTTGAACGAAGCGAGCGCCGATATCTATCCCAACCTGGTTCGCAACGAGTTGTGGGTGCAGGGCGGGTGGCGCGTGCTGCCCTGGGTTCTGGTGGCCGGCGCCGCCGTCGTATGCCTGTCGCTTCGATCGGTGGCGTCTCTGTACGGGCGCCGCGCGGAAACCCCCAACTGGGCGGACCGACTTTGGGGCGACCTCCGCAGGCACGGCGCGGATCCGGCGTTCCGAAAAACCCTCTATGCGTCCGCCGCGATCCATTTGTTTCTCATCTTCGTTCTTCCTTTCATTACGGGGCCGGGCTGCAACGAATTGCCCTATGGGATTCCCCTTGGAAGCGGCACGCCGGTGATCGAAGTTAAAATCGTCAAAAAAGTCAAAAAGAAACCGGAAAAGAAATACGTCCTTAACATGAACGCGGCGATCTCTTTTTACATCCCCAAGATCGAGGACAGCGAGGTGTTGGAGGAAATGGACAAGCAAACGGAGAACACCTATGAGGCCCAGCAGCTCGGCAAACTAGGCGCGGGCGGCGGCAAGCAGGGCGGCTGGCCCAACGGCATGAAGAATTCGCGGGTCCGGTTCATCCGGCTCGAATACGACGGCGGCGATTGGAACCAGGACATGGGGGTGGGGGCGGATTACAACATGCTCCTGAAGTTCCGCGATAAAACGGGCTTCGACATCGCCACCGAAACGGAATCCCGTCCGATCGCCCAGCTCAAACGATTTCCCAAGAACCGGGCGCCGCCCTTCGTTTACCTCACCGGCGGCCTTCGGGGTCGCATGAACATCTCACAAAGCGAGGTGAAGGTGCTTCGCTCGTATTGCCTGGAGATGGGGGGGCTGCTGTTTGCCGACAACGGAGGCGGACAGTTCGACTCGCAGTTCCGGGCGCTCATGAAGCGCACGTTTCCGGAGCTCCGGCTGGTGGAAATATCCAAGGACGACGTGCTGTTTCAGCAGCCGTTTTATTTTCCCTCCGGCGCCCCTCCGCTCTGGCACCATTCGGGCAACAACGCCCTGGGCATCAAGTATAAGGGGCGCTGGGTGGTCTTCTATCATCAGGGGGACATCAACGACGCCTGGAAAACCGGACATTCCGGAGCCTCGTCGGGCGTGGCCGAACAAGCCTATAAACTGGGCGTCAACGTCATCAATTATGCGTTCAATCAGTATATGTCCATCAATTTCGGGGGAACGGTCCCGAAATAGGCCGCCGTCGGCGCAAGGAGCTTGACGCCGCTATCCCGATCGCGTATAAGAAAACGATAGCAGGACGAGGGAGACGATGAAACGTAACTGCTTTTTCGGGTGGCGCGTGGGGCGGTTTCTACCGGCTTTGCTCCTAGCGCTGGCGGCGTCGGGTCAAGCCCAGGAGCCCGACGAAAACCCGATGGTCGACCGGGAGTTCGATTTTGCCTCCGGCCTGATCAGCAAGCTCAAAATGCCCGATCTGGCCGAAAAAGTGATGGACCAGCTGGAAGTGGCGTTTCCCGCTTCCAAGGAAAGAGCCAAGGTGATCCGGGCGGAAGCCCTTATCGCCCGCCGCCGCTTCAAGCAGGCGGAGGCCATCGTGGCGGAGATGCCCAAGGACAATCCCAAAGCCCAGGCGATCATGCTGGCTCTCGCGGACGGCTATTTCCAGGTCGGTGAGCAAGACAAGACGCGGGGCCTGTATATCGAGTTCTTCAACCGGTATACGAATGCCGCGCCCACGGATCCGGACTTGAAACGGTTTTTCCGGGATTCCGCTTACAAGTTCGGGCAGATGCTGTCCATGGCCAACGACCCGCTCGGCGCCGCCAGGATGTATGACAAGATGATCCCGCTGATGAGCGTGGATGAACGCGAAGAGGCGCGGCAGGTCAAGATGGAACAGGCCGAGCTGCTGTTGCGCGGCGCCCGGAACATGCCGGCCGGAACCGAGCGGGCCGCGTTGCTCAAGAAGGCACGGGCGAATTGCGACGATGTGCTGTGGAGCGGCATGGACATCTGGTTCGGCCGCGCCGTGACGGGCCTGGCCCAGGCGGATTTAATCGAGGGGTTTGACGAAAAGGCCAAGGCTCTGCTTGAAAAAAACATGCGTTTGCTGCAGAAGGCCGACGATTTGCTCATCGACTCCGACATGGTGTCTGAAAGCCCTCTGGCCGGCGCCCGTTCGCTGCTCGGCACGATCAACAAGGATCGGGCCGATTTCCTCACCCATTCCCGTGAAATCCGGGAAGCCGAGGCGCTCCGCTTTTTCGAGCGTGCGGCGGGGGGGTATGAGGCGTTGTGGAAGTTGATTCTCCGGGTCAACACGCGGGACGCCACGCTTCTCGACCAAGCTAAAAAAAACAACACCACGGTCACGTTGCCCGGCACGCCGGCCCAGCGTCAGGAGGTGGTTGCCGCTTTCGAAAAAGGGGCCAACGCGTTTTCGGAGCAGTTGGACAAGTTGGAGAATGCCGGTTGGTCCGGCGCGGTAGCCGATCGGAAAAACACGCTCAAGGCCCGGTTGCGGAAGATGCTCGACGGGCTTTCCGTCTATAACAAGGAAATCGGCGTCAGCGTGCAGGCTGACCTGATCGTGGGGCCTTCGTTTTCGGCCAACCTTGACATCGAGCGGGGATTGGAATACCTCGACACGGAGGAAGCGCGGAACAAAAAGGCCGTGGGCTTCTATGTGAAGGCCTTGACCGAGTTTTACAACGTGTTTGCGGGTTATCCCGGCAGCGAATGGAGCGCCAGCGCGAGCGAAAAGGTGACGGCGCTGAAGGATCGGCTGAAAGCCCTGACGGGCCAGGAGGTCACCATCGAATCCAAGCAGGGCGGCAAGGAGAAGATCGCGAAGGTGACCATCAAGGAAGGCCACAGCCTTTTCGGCCGCAAGGAGTATGCGAAGGCCGCGGAGCAGTATCTCCGGGCGGTCAACGATTTCCCGGAAGGGGAGGAGTCGATCGGGGCGTTGGCCAACTTGATGGAATGCGATGTGAAGTTGAACGATCTGCACGGCCTCAAGGCCACGGCCTTTTATCTGGGAGAGCGATTCGCGGGCAATCCGCTGGCCGCCCAGGGCCTGCTGAGGGTGGGGCGCCTCTTTTTCGAGGCTGAAAACAAGGAGTTCTATCAGTTCGCGTACGAGCAGTATCTGGCCCACTTCCCCGATCATGTCTCGGCGCCCGACATTCTGTTCATGCTGGGCGAGCAGCGGTGGAAACACCAGGATTACGAGGGAGCGGTGGGGTATTACCGCCGCCTGGCCGAGCGTTATTCCAAGACGCCGCGCTATCTGCAGGCGGTGAACCGGATCGGGTGGGCCTATTACCTGAGCGGCGACTTCAAGCAGGCAATCGAGGGGTTCACTCAATATCTGGCCGAAGCTCAGGCGGGATCGGAAAAAGCGCAGGCCAAGCTTTGTCTGGCCGATTCCTTCCGGCAGTTGAAGGAGTATGCGACCGCCTTCACGCATTACCAGGAATTGACGGGTTGGCTCGGCAACAAGGGCGGCCCTTACAGCACCTCCGTGAACGCCATGCGAAAGAACGAGGATGTGCACCAACAGGCGCTCTTTTTCATGGGGCACTGCCGCACGATGATGGCGGAACCCGGCCCGGCGGGCGCGGCCTTTCGCCAGGAGTCGGTGGCCATGTTCCGGAAATTCGCGGACGAATTCCCGGGCTCGCCTCTGGCCCCCACGGCGTTAAGCAGCATGGGCGCCGTGTTGCTGGGCGACGGCCAGTCGGCCGAAGCTTCCGCGGTTTTTGACGAACTGGCGAAGAACTACCCGAAATCCGAAGCGGGCCAGAACGCGAAACTCGCCATGATCCGCAGCCTCCTGGAGATCGGCCAGACGCAGAAAGCGCGCGAGGCGCTTGCCGAGATGGTGCGCGAAGGGGACAAGTATCCGCCGGAGCAGTTCCTGATGGCCGGTTTGATGCTCGAGGAAAAGGGGGAAAATGACGGCGCTGTCCAGGCCTTGCGCAAGGCGATCGCCCTGTTCGATGCGGCTCCGGCGGACACATCCCCGGCCCGCGCCTCCGGTATGCAACGCGGCCTGATCGCACTCGGCCGGGCGTTGATGGCGCAGGAAATATTCGCGGACGCGGCGGCAACGCTTCAGCGGCTGGTGGATCAGTTTCCCAAGTCTCAGTTCTTTTACGAGGCGCGGTTCCTGCTGGGCGCCGCCTACAAGTCGGACGGCAAAATGGATGAGGCCGTCAACGCGTTGCGCGATGTCTTCCAGCGCGCCACCAACCAGGTGCTGATCACCCGCGCCACCATGGAACTGGCGGATATCCAAACCGCGCAACAAGACGTTTCCGGTGCGGTGGCGTCCTACCAGCGAATCGTCCTTCTGGGCAATCTCGACAATCCCGCTATCCGCCCGATGTTCCGGCAGGCGCTCTACCGAAGCGTCAGCCTGTTCCGTGACATGGGCAACTGGAACGACGTGATCGAGAATTGCGACCGGTTTACGGCCGAATTTCCGGCCGGCGAGGGCGTGGAGGATATCCGGCGCTGGCGCGGCGAGGCGATCATGAAACTCTCAACCGGAGGAGCAAAATGATGCGGTGCCCATCCAGCCTCGCGCTCTTGACGATCCTGGCCCTTGCGAGCGGCCTGACTTCGGCTTGGGCCGCGAATCCCGTGGTGATCTTGCCGGATGGCCGTCGCATCGAGGGGACCGAGGTGCGGGCCACGCATGAAGGGATCATATACCTGACCACCGGCGCCGGCCGGATCGAATACCCGAAGGGGACCAAGGTGGTTATGGATCAGCCCCTGGACTTGTCGCGGGCGGTCGAGTTGATCCAGAAAAAGCAATATCCCGAAGCGGCGGCCCTTCTCGAAAAAGTGACGGCGGACTACCGTTTTTTAGGGTGGGACATGAAAGCCATGAAATTCCTGGCTCAGGCCTATGCCGGGCAAGGGGAGTCGAAAAAGGCCGTTGATATCTATGAGCAACTCATGGCGGAGGACAAAGAAAGCGCGGATGACGGCGAGGTCCGAGGCGGCTACTTACGCGCGCTGGCGGCGTCCGGCAATCGCGAGAAAGTGACACCGTTGCTGGCGGAGGCGATCGCCAAAGGTTCCCGGCCCGAGGCGGCGCAGGCGCAGATGATCCGCGCCCGATTCCGCCTGGAAGAGGGCGATATCGAGGGCGCCCTGTACGATTTCATGCGCACGGCCCGGTTTTTCAAGGAGTTCAAGACGGTCGCGCCTGAAGCGGCGTTCCGCACCGCTGAAACGCTCGAAAAACTGGGTGACCCCGAACACGCTGCCGCCTATTACCGGCAGGTGGCGCAGGAATTTCCGGATAGCCCTTTTGCCGCCCAGGCAAAGGTCAAGGCCGGGACAAAACCGTAAACACGAACCGTGGTTCAAAGCGAATCGGATGAGGGAACGAAAGGAGTCGGATCGATGAAGACGATGTGGATGCGGGTGGTGGCGGGAGCCTTTCTGGTTGTTTATCTGTCAGCGGGATATCGGGCCATGGCGCAGGATGCGGCCGCGGATCCGGCGGCCGCTTCGGCGCCGGCCGCATCGGGCGGCGATGGAGAGATGACGGTGGAAGATGCGGCCAAGGCGGAGGAAGCCAAAACCTCCGGGTTAAGCGATTTCATGATTGTGGTGAAAAGCAGTGGAATGCTGGGCGTGATTCTCTGGCTGGGCCTGCTGGCCACTTCCGTGGCGGGCGTCTATCTGTGCATCGATTCTTACGTCAAGATCCGCGAAAGCCGGATTATGCCGAAAGAGCTTCTGGATAATGTCCGCAAAGCCATGGACGAAGGGGATGTGGGCAAAGCGCTCGAATACTGCCGCGCCGAACCGAATGTGCTCTCGAACATTCTGCGGGCCGGCTTTGAGAACGTGGAAGAAGGTTTCGATGTGATCCAGGAGTCGATCAATGCCGTGGCCGATCTGGAAAGCGAACGGTTGCTTCAGAAAGTCTCCTATCTCTCCGTCGTGTCGAACCTGGCGCCCATGCTGGGCCTCCTCGGAACCGTGCAAGGCATGATTTACGCGTTCGCCACTCTGGCGAGCCAGTCGGCCGGAGCCGCGCAGCAGGCCATGCTGGCCATGAACATTGCGCAAGCCCTTTACACCACGGCCGCGGGGCTGGTGGTGGCTGTGCCGACCGTGGCCTTTTTCTATTTCTTCCGCAACCGCGCCAACAACATCATCCTGAGCATGGTCATCCTGACGAATGACCTGATCAAGACGCTGCGCAACGTGGAAGTCGTCCAGGAGTAAGTCAATCGGACCGGCGTTCGCCGGCATTGGGAGCGGATTATGGCAAAACGATCCACCGAAGAAGTGGGCGTGAACATGACGCCGATGATCGACATCGTGTTTCAACTCATCATATTCTTTGTGGTGACCACGGACTTGGAAAAGCAGGTGTTCAACGAAAGCATCAACCTGGCCTTCGCGCCAAACGGGCCGGCCATCGAAAAACGGGATCCCCGGACGGTGTTGATCGAGGTGGATGCGAAAGGGCGCCTGACGATTGCGCGCCGGCCAATCGAGGAAACGCAATTGACCTATCTCCTGAAACAGGCGCGAATGACCGGCGGTCAATCGACTCCGGTCCAGATTCGGGCAGACCGGTCGGTTCGCCACGAGGCGGTCCGAATGGCGATGCAGGCCTGCGGAAAGGCGGGGCTGTACCGCATTTCTTATGTGGCGTCGAAGGAAAAAGCCAAGGGGAAATAGCCCGGAACGGAGTGATGGCCCATGGGCGCAAAACGACGAGCGCGAAAGAGCATGGAGTCGGGTGATATCCCGATGACGCCGATGATCGATGTGGTGTTTCAGTTGTTGATCTATTTTATTTTTACGATCAAACCCGTCGATGTGTCGGCGCATCTGGATGTCTTCAGCCCGTCCTCCTCCAAAAAGGTGAGCGATGAACCGCCGCCGCCCATGCTGAAGATCGAGATCTATCAGGGGGCG
>CAZSUH010000043.1:0-23543 GCA_964609905.1 uncultured Verrucomicrobiota bacterium | reverse complement strand
GGGAACGGCGGCAGTTGCTGGCCGAGTCGGAACGCGTGCGGGGGTGCGGCTATTTCCACAAGGGCCGGGACGGCCAGGTTTACGGCCACGTGCAGGACGAGCTCTACCCCTACCCGGGGCACTTCGAGTGGAGGCGTTTTCTGGGCGGCGAGGGGGTGCCGGTGGCCGAGGCGGACGTTTCGCCGTTGGCGAGTTATTATGGGGAGCACGGGTACAGCTGGGGCGTGTACAGTCCGGGAACGGATCCCAAGCTGATCAAGAAGCTGAGCCTCAAGGATCACCAGTTGGTCTACACGCATCCGGAAACCGGGCGCGAGATCGCGCTGCGTCTCGAGTACTTCTCCTATGGCGCGGACCTCAGCCGGATGTTTGCCGGACCGGACGGCAAGATGTATGGGACCTCGAACCATCCCGGCCATTTCTACATTTTCGATCCGGTGACCCGGCAGGCGACCGATTACGGCAACATGCGCGCCGTCAGTTGCTACGCGTCGCAGGGTCCCATCATCGCGTGCGCCAGCTATCCCGGCGGCTATATCCTCCAGATCGACACCCGCAAGCCGATCACGCCATACCCCAAGCCGGGCGAAAATCCGAAGGTGCTCGGCCAGCACGAGGAGGTTTACCGGCCGCGCTCGGCCGCAGCCCATCCGGACGGCAAGCGGATGGTGTTCGGCGGCTTTGCCGGCTACGGCGCGGCGGGCGGCGGGCTCTGCGTGTACAACGTGGAGACCGGCGAGCGGACGGTGATCCTGAACAAGGAACTGGTTCCGGACCAGAGCACGGTGGGCATGCGCTTTCTGAAGAGCGGCGATCTGCTGGGCGCCAACAGCACCCAGACGCCCGGTGGCGCGAAGCCCAAGACGACCGAGGCGGAACTGTTCCGGTTCGACCTGGACAGGCGGAAACTCGTGTACCGCGCGGTTCCGGTGCCCGGCGCGCCGGAAATCTCGGTCATCGAACTCGACAACGCCGGGCTGGTGCACGGCATCACGTCGAATTCCATCTACTGCAGTTCCTCGAATACCCGGTTTGTCGGCAACGCCGATTGCGTCTATTTCGTGTTCGATCCGGAAACCCGCCAAACCTTGTATGCGCGCAAACTCGAGGAACACGGGCTTCCCGCCTTGGGCGGCATGCTCAAAGACAAGGACGGCATGATTTACGGCATCATGTCCTGGGCGATCTATCGAATCGACCCGGAAAAACGCGCCTTCGAAGTGGTGGCCGTTCCGCCGTCTGAAATCGGCGTGGGCCTGACCCTCTTCGATCGGACTCTGTATTTCGGCTGCAAAACCGAGCTGTGGAGCTATACCCTGCCCGCGCCCGGAGCGCGCGCAGCGACCTCCGCGGTCGGCGGATGAAAGGGAGAGCGATGAGCGCAAGTGAAAAGAATGAGGCGGCTTCGGCACAGCATGGCGTGTTGGGGATCGAAGAAGAGCGCGGGCGGTTCCAGCGCAACACGCACCCGGACGCCCAGTGGTTTGGATCGGCCGGGCTGGGTCTCTTTGTGCATTGGGGGATTTCCAGCGTCCATGGAGGTATCGACCTTTCCTGGGGGATGATGGCCAATACGACCTGGGATACCCAGCTCGAAGGCCGCAACAAGATCACGCCATCGGAATACTTCAAGCTGGCGGATCGGTTTTCCCCGGATCGCTATGACCCGGAGCGCTGGCTGGCGGCGGCGGCCAAGTCGGGTTTCCGGTATGCGGTGATGACGACCCGGCACCATGATGGCTATGCCATGTGGCCCAGCCGGTACGGCGATTTCGGCACGCGCACGCATCTCGGCGGGCGCGACCTGGTGCAGCCCTACGTCGAGGCGTGCCGCCGCTGCGGGCTGAAGGTGGGCCTCTATTACTCGCCGCCGGACTGGTACTGGAACCGGAATTACACGTCGTTCGACTTCCGGAGTTTTGACGACTCCGGCTACATTCCGGGCCGGACGGCCTTCGGCCTCGATCACCAGCCGGTCACGATTCCCCCCAAACCGGACGGATGGGAGGAACGCTACCACGCCTATCTCCGGGACCAGGTCATCGAATTGCTGACGCGCTACGCGCCAGTCGACATTCTCTGGTTCGACGGCGGCCCGCCGGTCATCAGCATCGACGAGATTCGCCGTTTCAATCCCGGCATCGTGGTCAATCCGCGCATGCACGGCTACGGGGACTTCAAGACGCCCGAATGCGCGATGCCCAAGGGCCCCATCGACGGCTGGTGGGAACTGTGCGAAAGCTGGCCCTGTGTGGGATGGGGTTACGAAAAGCACGGCGGCGAAATCTATCGGCCCCTGGACTGGATGCTGGGCCGGCTGCGGCCGGTACGACGCTGGGGCGGCAACTATCTGATCAATGTCAGTCCCCGCCCCGACGGCACGCTCCCCGAAGCCTATTACGAACGCATGGCCGAGTTAACCGCCATGGGCGGATTCCAGCAACTGGATGCGCAATGGCGCGCGAGCGGCGAACCAACAGGCGGGTGAGGTCCGGCCGTTATTTTCCACCCCACAGCTCGTGCAACATTCCGATCGCCGCGTCCGTCATCAGGGTAGCGGCTTGCGGAATTAAACGCCGGGAGATAAACGGCCACTCTCCGTAGCCGCCGCGTTCGGCCTGTTCCACGGGAGGCATATAGCCCACGTGATCGTTGGCGTATGCCACGACGAACGTTCGCTTCGCCGGGGAATAGCGTTTGATTTCCAGGCCGAGGGTGGTGAACGCCTCGCAGGGCAGCCCGACCAGCGCGATGTCGCCCATCCGGAGGCACTGGATCGGCACGGTCAGTTCGGCCGGTTCGTTATCCCAGGCGTCATACCGTGGAGGCCAACTCTTTTCCAGATAATCGGCGTCCGGCTTGTTGCGAATCGCCTCAATTATTCGATCGGTTTCGGCCGTCTTCACCAGGCGCGCTATCTTTAACAGTTTAAGCCGGAAGTCGATCGGGCTGGACGCCATCGGCGCCACCTCCCGCTCGATGGCCATGACTGCGGCGCCGGCTATGCCACGCCCGATCTGTTCCCTCGGAATGCTCCTGCAATCCACGTCGCCCGCCGTTCCCTGCAGGAACAGGCAGGGCACATCCGGGCCGTAGATGGCGGCCATTGTCCGCGCCATTTCTCCGGGCCATTCCGCCCAGATCGAGTCCCCGCCGCTGTTGGGATGCGAGGCAAAGTTGACGGCCATTGCCCGGATGCGTTTGTCCGCATCCCGTGCGCACAAGACCTGGACGGAGGTGTCCAGTGGGCCGGCCGGGCCCACAGTTTCAGGATCATGGGGTTCGGGTTGGCGATACACATCCCGGCCGTTTCGGGTTCGGGACAGCTTATTCATGGAATATCGTTCCGCTTCGGCTTGCCCGACATGAAGCGTGGCGTCAAACATGGAGTCGCAAGCGTCTCGCGTCACCTTGACAATAGCCTCCGTCATGATCCCCATATAGCCGGGGACGGGATCCACCGGATTGCCTTTGTCCTTTTGAAGCGCGGGACCGGTATGCGTGTGCGTGGCCGAAATCATGACCGCCTCCGGCGGAATGCCGCAGGCGGAGGCGATTTGTGCCCTGGCCGGATCGGCATACTCCGCGCAGGTGCGCAACAAATCGTTGGCCACCAGCGCCACGCGGCGGCCGCAGGTCTCGATCACCATCGCTTTCGCATAGAGATCGCTCTTCACGTCCCTGGCAAAGCGTTTGTGAAAATAGCCGCCCAGTTCGGATCCAATCGACGGCGTGATTTTGTGTTGGGCAAAGCCGACGCGGCAGGTTTTATTTTCAGTCATGGGTGTCTTCGCCTCATTTCGGTTCGGTATTCATCCCTAAGCGGAAGAATAACCAAACCCGGAAATGGCGCAAGCCATTCCTGAAACACGGAGACGGGTTTTCGGGGGAGGCCGGTCGCGAGACATCAGGCCCCGATTCCCTAACTTGGGGACGCGGCTCCACGTGTGGCACACTCGTCTCCATCCCGATTGCCCGAAACACGCGTTGCGACATCCGTCTTGCCGAAAGGCCGCCGATGAAACGTTGTCTCCTTCCCGCGCTCCTTGCATTGGCCGGTTTCCCGATCCACCCGCTCCATGCCGCACTCGTGGACACATTCCCCATGATCGTCAGGGCGGACAGCGTGGCGACCATCACCCTTGTCTTCACCAATAACCCCGCCATCGCCATTACAAATGACATCCGGGTCCACTACATCTGTGCGGACGGGATTCCCGCCAACAGCGAGATCCTGCCCTGCAAAATTGAGGGCAACACCGTCACCGTCACAACCCGCTTCCACGGAGAAACCGAACATACCCTGAACATCATTCACAATAAGCCGGGCGGCAAAACCCCGAAAATCCTCGAAACGGCCATGCTCTATTCCCTTAAGCCTGACTACTTTGCCCTCAGGCCCTATCGCGGTGAGTTTCACTTACACAGCCGCTACTCGGATGGCCGCAAAAACGAAACGCCGGCCATGATGGTCGCCGCCTGCCGTAAGCTCGGTTACGACTTCGCCTCCGTCACGGACCACCGCTCCTACGCCGCATCGCTTTCGGCAATCGAAAACTTCGCCAAACTCCCCACGGACATGAAAACATTCCCCGGCGAGGAAGTCCACAGCCCCGGCAACAGGGTCCATATCCTTTCGCTCGGCGCTTCCGAAAGCATGACGGACTGGTTCACCACCCGGAGCAACGAGTATATAAAAGCCGTCGCCGAAGAAGTAGCCAGACTCCCGGACACCCTGCCCGACACGATGAAACCCTGGGTCGCCGCTTCGTTTGTCGTCTGGGATAAAATCCGCTCCTACGGCGGAATCGCCGTGTTCTGTCATCCCTACTGGAGGCAGAAGTTCAAACAATACATCCCCTGCACCGTTTCCGATTATCTCCTCCAGACCGGGAAATTCGACGTCATGGAGGTCCTGAATACGGACAGCAGCGATCTCGGCATCCTCCACTACAACGAACTGCGCGCGCAGGGACTGAAGATCGCCGGCATCGGGGTCACGGACGCGCATTCCATCCATGCGCTGGGAAACGCCTACACCCTCATCCTGGCCGAAGCGCTCGACTTCCCCTCGCTCGCCAAAAACATCCGTCTCCGCAACTGCGCCGCCGTGAACGTGGATCCCCAATCCAAACGCCAAACCGTCATCGGCGAATTCCGATTCTCCCGGTACGCCTTATTCCTCATCAACCATTTCTATCCCAAACAGAATGAACTCTGCAAACGGGAAGGCGAATGGCTCCTCAAAGCGCTCGCTGGCGACGCCGAAGCGGTGGCCGCTCTCAAAAAATCCCAGGGCACGACCCCCGGTCTCAGAATCAAATACTGGCAGCCATAAATCAGCGGCCGGGCCCCCCTTGACGGGGACATTTCGAACGAGTCCTGACACGCCCTTCGGTTTGACTTGTCCCCGCCGCCGTCGATTTGGCATGATGACCCGCTAAGGAGACATGGCCATGGAAACGAAGCCCAAGCAAGTCGATCTATCCGCGTTGCCGGCGCCGGTGCTGGAGGGCAAGCCGGAATGGCTGGCGTTATACGATTTCGCGTGGCGCACGGCGGCCCGTCACATCCGCCACAGCCGGGGGCGGGACCACATGGACGCGGCGTGGTCGCCGACGAAAAATTACCAGTGGGTGTGGGACACCTGCTTCATGACGCTTTACTGCCGCTACGGCAACGGCCAGTTCCCCGGCATCCAGAGCCTCGACAACTTTTACGACTTGCAGCGCGAGGACGGCTACATCTCCATGACCTACGACCTGACCACCGGCGAGGAGCCGTGGCCGAACCGGATCAACCCGCCCCTGTTCGCCTGGGCCGAGTGGGAATATGCCCGGACCACGGGCGACCTCTCCCGCCTGCCGCGCGTGACGCCGGCGATCGAGCGGCTGATGGCCTGGATCGACGCGAACCGACGCACCCAGCCGCACCGCCGGCTCAAGTCCACGGATAACGCCGAGGCCGGGCGGGGCGAATCGGCGAACAACTATCAACTCTATTATTTCAAGGACGGCGGCTCCTCCGGCATGGACGATTCGCCCCGGTCGCCGCGCGTGGAGGAGGCGGGGCAGCACATGGCTTGGATCGACCTTTCCGCCCAAATGGCGCTGTCGTTCCGGATGCTCGGGAAGATGCACCGGGCGATGGGGAACGCGGAAGCGGCTTCCCGGTGGGAGGCCCGGGCCGCGGAGACCGGCGCGCTGATCAACGAGGAGCTATGGTGCAGCCGCACCCGGTTTTACCATGACCGGATGATTCCCCGGAACTTCAACGCCTCCAAAACGGCGGCCGGTTTCTGGCCGATCCTGGCGGGCGTCTGCGGGAGCGAGCGGCTGAATGCGTTGGTGCATCACCTGCTGGACCCGCGCGAATTCAACCGCGACGTGCCGGTGCCGTCGCTGGCGGCGGACGACTGCAATTACGATCCCCGGGGCACCTATTGGGTGGGGGGCGTGTGGCCGCCAACCAACTACATGATCACCCGGGGCCTGATGCGGGCGGGGCGGAGCGACACGGCCCATGCCATCGCGGCGAAATACCTGGACGGACTGGCGCGCACCTTCACGGAGTTCGAGCCGCACACCTTGTGGGAGTGCAATGCGCCGGACTTATTCAAGCCGGGCTTGAGGCCGTATGAAGGCGGCTTCGTGAAGCCCGATTTCGTGGGCTGGTCCGGCATCGGGCCGATCGCCATGCTCATCGAAAACATCCTGGGCCTGGACCTGGACGCGCCCGCCCGGAAAATCGTCTGGCACGTCCGGATGCCGGGCGCGCACGGCCTGAAAAACGTGATGTTCGGGGGGCACGCCACGGATCTGCTGTGCGAACCGGGTCCCGGCGGGCGGCGGCGTTTCACCGTTCGCGGGACCGGCCGTTTCCGGCTGGATATCCGGTGCGGCGCGGCCGGCCGCGAGTTCGAGTTCACGGGCGGCGAAGCCACGTTTGAATTTTAAGGCCGTTTGAAGGAAACCGGAAGGAACGGGCATGACCATCCGCAACCTCAGTCCGCAACGCATGTTCATCGACATGGCCGTGGCGCACCGGCCTCTGTACCGTTTCAAGGGACGAGGCAGGGCCGCGTTCAAGGCCTGGAAGGCGAAGACCCGTCCGGCGGTGATGGCGTGCCTGGGCGATTTTCCGAAGCGTGTGCCGCCGAACCCCCAGCTTCTGGCCGAGTGGGAGCACGGCGGCCTGCGCAAGCAGCGCTGGATCGTCGACGTGGGCCCGTTCATCTCGGCCACCTTGCTCGTGAATATCCCGGGCGATCTGAAGCGGGGCGAGAAGCGGCCGGCGATCCTGTGCTGGCACGGCCATGGGGCGCACGGCAAGGATCCCGTGATGGGGAACGGTTCGTCGGCGGAGAAAAAAGCCGACATCGTCGCCCACCATTACAACTACGGCCAGGAGATGGCGGAAAAGGGTTTCGTGACCTATGCGATCGACTGGATCGGCTGCGGGGAGCGGAACGACAGCCGCAAGCCGAACTACCTGAACGTCAACGGCTCGCGCGACTGGTGCAACCTCTATTACCTGCACGCCACGATGTTCGGCATGACCTCGATCTCGATCAACGTCACCCATGGCATGGCGGCCACGGACTTCGTCTGCACGCTGCCGGCCGTGGACCCGAAGCGGCTCGGCGTGATGGGGTTGAGCGGCGGCGGGACCATGACGCTGTGGTCCACGTTGTGCGATCCGCGGTTCAAGGCCACGGAGATCATCTGCTACAGCGACTTGTGGGCGTATTTCGGCATGCGGGACTGCAACTATTGCGGCATGCAGGTGGCGCCGGGGCTGTACAAGCTGGTCGATCTGCCGGATGCGCAGGGGCTGATTGCGCCGCGTCCGCTGCTGGTGGACATCGCCGCCCAGGACACCTGTTTCATCGTGGACACGGCCCTGCAATGTTACGAGCAGGTGAAACAGATCTACAAGGCCGCCGGCGCAGCCGACCGGCTGGAACTGGATCTCTTCGAGGCCGAGCATTCCTGGGGCGGGAACAAGTCCGAGGCGTTCTTCAAGAAACACCTGGGGTTCTGACAGGCCGCGGCAAACGGCCGTGCGACAGGAGATGGCCATGCCGATCAGCGCGCGCGAGAATCTGCTGAAAACCCTGCGGTGCGAGGATCCCCACTGGATCCCGGTCTGTTCCTACCTCTTTCCCAACGAGAATCCCACGCAGGATGTGCCGGCCGAGGTTGAGGATCTTATCCAGTTCAAGTCCGGCGACCTGGCCGGCGACCATCTGAAACTGGGCGCCTATCTGGGCGCCGACGATTACATGATCCCCGTCGCGGAGCCCGCCTGTTTCAAATCCCGGACCTGTTCCTTCCGGGAGGAAAAGGCCGGGACAGGCAGGATGATGACCATTCTGTCGACGCCCAAGGGCGAGTTGCGGCAGGTCACGACGTCTCCGGAGGGGTCGCCGAGCCTGGTGACGGAGCGGTACGTGAAAACGGCTGAGGACGCCGTCAAGATGACGGCCTATTTCGATTCCCTGCGAGTGGTGTCGTCGCCGGAGACGCAACGGCACATCCGGGATATCCGGCAGCGGGTGGGCGACCGGGGCGTCCTGTTCTGCCGCACGGTCGGCACGCCGCTCGGCATGTGCTACCGCGTCTATTCCGACCTGACGAACCTGATCTACATGATGGCCGACGAGCCCGGGGTGGTCGGCGACCTGTTCGCCTGCATGAAAGGGAAGTACCGGGAATTGTACACGCGCATGCTCGAGGAGGCTCCGGAGATTGACGCCTATTTCGGCATGGATGACACCTCGACCACGCTGATTTCCCCGTCCATGTTCGAGGCGTGCAACGTGGCGCTGACCAATGCGCGGGCGGACTTGTGCCATCGGCACGGCAAGCTCTACCTGCACCACTCGTGCGGCCTGATCCGCAACCTGCTTCCCATCTATCGCAAGACCCGGATGGACGGCGTGGACGCCTTCACCACGCCGCCGATCGGAGACGTTTTTTATGCCGAGGGGCGAAAGCTGCTGGGGCCGGGCTATTCCCTGTGCACCGGGTTGGCCGTCGGGTTGCGCGCCATGGACCAGGCATCGATTTGCAAGCTGGTCACCGACCGTTTCGACGATGCCCGGAAAGCCGGGAACGTGGTCTTCATTGTCGGCGGCGCGCACTTGACGTTTCCGGCCATGGCCGGGATCTTTGCGCTCGCCCAAAGCATGAAGCGCGGTTAGATCTTCTGAACGGCGTACCGGATCCAGCCTTCGGCGGTCTGGCCGGGCTCCACGGCGAGCAGGTTGGCGACCGAGTTGTCGCCCCCGGCGGCCAGGTTCTGGCCGTTCGGACTGGTGGTCAGGTTTTCCACGCACACGAACGGCGCGGTTTCCGTGGTGTAGACGATCATGTGGACGAATTCGACACTGGCCGCGATGACGATCTTCCGGCCCAGCGCGCCGAGCGCCAGTTCCGCCGTGTCCGGCGCATGCCGCTTCCAGAACACATGGTCGGGAACCAGGCTGCCCAGCGGCTTGAGCGTGCGGAAATCGAAGGGCGTGCCCGCCACGGGCTGCGTTCGGCCGGTCGGGACCAGGTCCTTCGATTCCAGGGTCTGGTCGCAGGGGATGCGCAGGCAGACGCCGTCGCGGGGGCCATGAAGGCGCCAATAGGGGTGAATGCCGTAACCGAATGGGATGCGACGGGTGTCGCGGTTGACCACCTGGTAGGTGACGGTCAGGCCCGCGTCGGAGAGCGTGTGGATGAGGCGGAACGTGCAGGTGAACGGAAAGCCCTCGTAGAGGGGGGAGCCGGGATCGATGGCGATCCGGGAGGTGATGGCGGAGGGGCTGGCCTCGAAGTCGAACGCCTCGTCCCGCACGAGTCCGTGGATGAAGACCGGCTCGCCCCGCTTCTTCTGTTCGATGCGCCGGTCCTCGAAGGTGTAGGCGCAGTTGGCGAGGCGGCAGGGCGTGGGGAACATGTTGAACGCCCCCGTGAATTTGCCCTCCTTCAGCAACAGGGCTTCATCGTAGTGGATCAGTTCCGTGCCGTCGGCGCGGAAAGAGACCAGGTTGGATCCAAAGCCGGGGGTGATGGCGGCTTGGTAATGGGTGCGGCCGCGATGGGCGATGACGACAGGTTTCAGAGCGTCAGGGGTTGGCTTTGGCATGAACATTCCTCCGGGTTGCGGTCGTTTTCAAGTGATGAAACGAGGGGTTCGGTTCACGTACTGGATTGACCTCGAAAATCCAGGTGGCGGGGGAGCGGGTGTTCCTTCCGGGCACGGGCGCGATGGGTGTCGGTCACAGGACTTTGCTCCCCGGCGGCGAGGCGCCGGGCCTGAAGGTCGAACCAGATTTCGGTGAGCGCGTTTTCCCCTTCCCGCAGGTCCTCGACCACGAGATCGCCAAGCAGCATCCGTTCGGCCTCGTCATAGCGTCCGAGTTCCACGAGGGCCTTGATTTCGAGGACTTGGATGCGCCCGGCATGGCGGATGGGGGAGGGCATGGCGCCGAGCCGGTCGAGCCAGGCCTCCGGCCGGCCGGCCTTGAGCAGCAGGTCGCCGCATTCGATGGCCAGCGGCAGGTTGGCGGGCGCCAGGCGTTGAGCCTCGGCGATGAGGGCCGCGGCCTCGGGGAGCCGTTTTTCGTTCCGGGCGAGGATGGCCAGGTTGCGCAGCGCCCAGGGGGTGCGCCCGAGCGTCAACGACCGTTCCCAGGCCGCGCGGGCGCCCGCGAGGTCGTTCGCCTGGTGGCGCATGGCGCCCAGGTGCAGCCAGGCGAGGGCGTGATCGCCGGCGTCGTTTCGGACGGAGGCTTCCAGCAGGCTCCGCCATTCCGGCTGCGTGAGCCAGGCGCCGGGCCCGTCGTCGGGGGCGGCGGCGGGCAGGTTCCCGGTGTCCAGAAGCTGGAGCCAGGGTTTCTGGGCGTTGCCCAGCGACGGGTTGTCGAATGGCATGGCCGCGCCGCAGAACGGGCGGATGCCGGCTTTTTCGCGGCGCCGGCGTTCGAGCGCGCCCCACCCGGAACCCCGTTGCGCGATCGCCTCGGGCGGCCTGTCGGCCATGGCGGCGGTTCGGTCAAGTTCCTGTTCCAGGAAACCGGGCCGCAGCGCCCGGTCCAGCCGGTCCTGCACGCTCCGCCAGGCGGGCTCCCAGGCCTCGTCGTGGACGGCCGCGGGATCCGCCTGCATCAGGCCGTAGGCTTCCAGCCAGGCCCATTCGGCGCCGGCCGGCATGGGGAGGCACTCGGCCTGGGTGCGGGCCAGGCCCGCCTGGATCTCGACGTAGGCCTGGCCGGGGACGGACAGGAATTCCTGCCAGCGCCGGCCGCCGGGACACGTGCCCCAGACGAACAGCTTGCGGCCGCGCAGGCGGGGCGTGGAGGTCTGGATCAACCCGGCGCCGGCGCGGTCCAGCGAGGCGACCCAGGGCCGGTTTCCCTTTGGGATATTGAAAAAATAGTCCACGGACCGATCGATCCGGGTGGGGTAACTGATGTCCGTCCCAAGCTGGTGGGGAATGGGGATGTCGGTCATGCCGTTCTTGTAGTCCAGCCGGTAAGCGCTTGACGCGGGAACCAGGATCCGGGTGCCGGGCGCTTCGGGAACCGCCATGTTCGACCACCAGTACATCGGGCAATCGGTGTCGTGCGGATTCAGGATACGGACCCGGACGAAAAGGAACGCGGAGCCGTCGGGTAACCACGCGTCGATCTGGTAGGGAACCTGGCGGATGCGCTCCCATTCGTAGAGCCTCAGCACGGGGGTGCCGTCATCCGTCCGGACCCGCGCCGCAAACAGCGGGGAACAGGTGAGGGGGGTATGTCCGATCATGCCGATGTTCCACTCGACGCCGCCGCTGAACCAGGCGTTGCGGATGGCGAGGTTGGCGGGTTGGAACACCGGGTTCGCGAAGAGCAGTTCGCGGCCGGTCGGCTTGTGGATCAGGGACCAGAGCCGGCCGCCCAATTCCGGAAGGAATGTGGCCCGCAACGTTTCATTCTCCAGCACGGCCGCGCGGAACGCGCGGGGCTTCCGGATCCGGTTGTACGAGTCTTGCATCCCATAGGGAAGGCAGCCGTTGACCTTGCCGTAGCCGATCTGCCGGCGAATCTCTTCGGGAACCGAGGCATCCGCGGCGACGTCGGCGTGGATGTCCCGCTGGGAGGCCAGGTGGGGAAGGGGATTCTCGCGGCCCAGGGTTGCGGCCGGGATCGGGAAGGGCTCAAAACGAAGTTCGCTCATGGGGTCCTTACAGACGGCCTTCTGGCCCAGCCGTGTTTTTCACCTGTTCCTGGAGGCGCCGCAGGATCCGAATATCGGAGGCACGTTTTTCGTCGTCCTCCGTTTCGAGGCATTTTCCGACGGCGGCGAAGCGGGGATCCCGCAGGATGAAGCCGATCGCCTCCACACCGAGTTTTCCATCGCCCAGATGGTCGTGGCGGTCCACGTGGGAGTTGAAATCCGTTTTCGAATCGTTGATATGGAAGAAGCGCAGCCGCTCGAGGGATAGCGCCGCCTTGAAGGCGGCGATGGTTTGTTCGTAGGTCTCGGCCGTGCGAAGATCGTACCCGGCGGCGAAGATGTGGCAAGTATCCAGACAGACGCCGAGGCGCGGGGCGCACGACGCGGCCGCGATCATGGCCGCGAGTTGCTCGAACGTGTGGCCGACGCTCCGGCCCTGGCCGGCCGTGGTTTCGAGCAGCACGGTGGTGGCCGTGTTGCCGGACACCTCGAGGGTCTCGTCCAGCGACCGGGCGATGAGGCGGATGGCTTCCGCCTCGGACAGATCGCCGGCGGTGCCGGGATGCACGACCAGGTAGGGGATTTGCAGCGCCTGGCAGCGCCGGAGTTCAGCGGAGAAGGCAGCCCGGGATTTCGGGCCGGTTTCGGCCCCGCCCGCCAGGTTGATGAGGTAGGCCGCGTGGGAGACGGCGAGAACGCCGGTCTTGCGCTGGGTCTCGAGGAAGGCGGCGACGGCGGCATCGTCGGGATCATGGGCCTGCCACTGGCGGGGGGACGCGGTGAAAAGTTGGGCGACTTGACAATCGAGGCTGGCGGCTTCTTCGAGCGCCCGGTGAAGGCCGCCGGCGGTCGAAAAGTGCGCGCCGATCAAGGGATGGGCGGCGGGGATATGGGATTGCGCACTCATGGGGAGCATGATACGGTATCGCTCGGGTTCGATGCAACATTCCCGTTTTTTAAGGGAGAGATGCCGCATGAAAGGCAGCGAGCACCGTCGGTTGATGACTGAGATCGAGGTGTGGACCCGGGAGGGACTGATTTCGGCGGAGCAGGCCGAACGGATCCGATCCCGCTATCCCGAGGAAACGCCCAGGCGTTGGGCGGTGATCGTGATGAGCATATTCGGGAGCCTGCTGGTGGGGCTCGGGATCATTCTGCTGCTGGCCTACAACTGGTCGGACATCGGCCGGCCGGCGCGGGCGGTGATCGCCTATCTGCCGGTGCTGGCGGCCCTGGGGTTGTGCGGCTGGGTCGTGGGGGCGGGCAAGACTGGCGCGGGTTTGCGGGAAGGGGTTGGCGCCTTCCTGGCGTTGGCCGTGGGGGCCTCGATCGCGCTGGTGGCCCAGACCTATCAACTGGGTGGCACGTTCCGGGCGTTTACCCTGGCGTGGATGCTCCTGATTCTGCCCTCCGTGTATGTCCTGGATGCCGCGATGCCGGCGATGATCTATCTGTTCGGTATCACGGGCTGGGCGATCGGCCAGCGTTGTTACGACGATAATCCCTGGGCCTTCTGGGCCTTGCTGGCGGGCGTTGTGCCGTATCTGGTCTGGCGCCAGTGGCGCAACCGGGACAGCCTGCGCGGGGCCTGGGTGCTATGGGGAATCGTGTTGAGCGCGGCCGCGGGCGTGGCCACGGGCATGCATGCGGAGGAACCGGTGATGTGGTTCGCCCTGTATGCGGCCTTTTTCAGCACCTGCCTGCTTGCGGGCGAATTGTGGGGCGCGCGCGACCTGACCCTGTGGGGCCGTCCGCTCACGCTGCTGGGCGGGGCGGGAATGGGCGTGATGATTTTCCTTTATTCCTTCATCTGGTTCTGGAAGGAGATGGAGCGCCACTACCACTGGCGGTCGGCCAGCGCCGGCGATCGGCTCGACGTGGACCTGGGGCTGGTGGCCTTTTTCACGGTGTTGGCGGCCGTGCTGGTGGTCATGGCGTACCGGCGGCTGAAGAGTTGGCCGGTCCGGCTGGCGGGCGCGTTTCCGGTGGTCGCGACGCTGCTGGTGGCGCTGAACACGGCGCTGGAGGGGATGGAATGGATCCCGGCCGTGTTGATGAATTTGTATGCCTTTGCGCTGGGCGGCTTGCTCGTGGCGGAGGCGGTGCGGGCGTCGCGCCTGGGCCAGATGAATCTCGGCCTGCTTTTGCTGGCGGCGCTGTTGACGGCGCGGTTCTTCGATGCCGACATGAGCATCCTGGGGCGCGGGATCGCCTTCATTGTGCTGGGCTTGGCGTTCCTGGCGGCAAACGGGCTGATGATCCGGAGGAGGCGCGCATCATGAACAAGGTGCTCCGAACGGTCCTGTTCGCGGTGATGGCGGCGGCCATCCTGGCCGCGCCGGCGTCCCAGATCGTCAAGCACGAGCGGGTGCTGCGGGAAGGGCGCGCCTTCAAGTTCCGCACGCGGCCGGTGGATCCCTACGATGCGTTCCGGGGCCGGTATGTGCAGTTGACGTTTGAAGGGATGATCGCGCCGTTGCCGCCGGGCATGACGTACAAGCACGAGGCGGATGTCTATGCGCGGATCGGGGAGGCGGACGGGTTCGCGACAATCGAGTCGATTTCGGCCGACCCGCCAGCGAACACACCGGATTATGTGAAGGTGGAAATGGGGTGGTACACGGACCATCCGAGCAACCGGCATGTGCGCGTGAACGTGCCCTTCAGCCAGTTTTTCATGAACGAAAAACTGGCGCCGGCGGCCGAAGCGGCGTATCGTCAGTTGAATCGCAGCGGTCCGGCCAAGGTCTGGGCCGTGGTGAAGGTGTTGAACGGCAAGGGCGTGATCGAAAATCTTTATTTCGACGGCATGCCGGCGGTGGATTATTTGACGAACAAGGAGCGACGATGATACTGGATTCATTGAACCGGGCCGACCTCTACGCGAACATGCATCCGCGTCTGCGCGAGGCCTTTGCGCAGCTCAAGCGGACGGATCTGGCGGCGCTGCCGCTGGGGCGGAATACGATCAAGCCTTGGCTGCACGTGGACGTGGTGAAGGGCGAGATGTTCGCGAAGGAGGCCAGCAAGGTCGAGGTGCACCGGCGGTACATCGACATTCACGTGCCGTTGACGGGGTGGGAGATGGTGGGGTGGATGGAGGAGGGGAAATACCGCAACCTGGTCAAGACGCTCCCGGACAAGGACGCGGAGTTGTACCAGGAGATGTGCGAAAGCTGGAACGAGCTGCGGCCCGGCTTTTTCGCCCTCTATTTCACGGGCGAGGGCCATGCCCCTATGGTCGGTCAGGGTCCTATCCATAAGGTGGTCGTGAAAGTGGCGCTGAAGGATTAATGCCAGCGACGGCGACGGCCGCTTTGGGGGGGGGCTGCCCGATTGTCAGGCGTCCGATTCGCGATTTGACACGCCTCCGGGGGATTGATAGGATCCACTGCTTTTAACGGAACACGAAGGGAAATCGATATGGCGAAGACTCATAAAATTGCCGTGTTGCCCGGCGACGGGACGGGCCCGGAAGTCGTTCGGGAAGGGATGAAGGTGCTCGACGCGGCGGCCCGTAAATTCGGGTTCAAACTGGAGCCCACCACGTTCGATTTCGGGGGAGAGCGGTTTCTGAAAACGGGGGAAGTGCTTCCCGATTCGGCCGCTTCGGACCTCAAGCAGTTCGATGCCATCTACCTGGGCGCCATCGGGCATCCTGACGTCAAGCCCGGCATCCTGGAGAAGGGCATTCTGCTGCGCCTTCGGTTCGAACTGGATCAATACATCAATTTGCGGCCCGTGAAGCTGTTCCCGGGCGTGGAGACGCCGCTCAAGGGGAAGGGACCGGAGCATATCGACTTCGTGGTGATCCGTGAGAATTCCGGGGGCATCTATACCGGCATGGGCGGAGCCACGATGACGGGCACGCCGAACGAGGTGGCCACCCAACTGATGGTCTATTCCCGTCCGATCGTCGACCGTTGCCTGAAATACGCGTTCGAATACACGAAGAAGCGCAACAAGAAAAACATGCTCACACTGGTGCACAAGACCAACGTGTTGACGCATTGCGGCGACCTCTGGTTCCGGGCGTTCAACGAAATGGGCGACCGGGACTACCAGACGATCAAGCGCGACTACAACCACGTGGACGCCTGCACGATGTGGTTCGTCAAGCAACCGGAGTGGTACGACGTGGTGGTCACCGAGAACCTCTTCGGCGACATCATCACGGACCTGGCGGCGATCATTCAGGGCGGACTCGGAATCGCGGCGGGCGGCAACATCAATCCCGAAGGCGTTTCCATGTTCGAGCCCATGGGCGGCAGCGCGCCGAAATACACGGGCCAGAACGTCATCAATCCGCTGGCCGCCATTTACGCCGGCGGCATGATGCTGGAACAGGTGGGCGAGACGGCGGCGGCCCGGGCCATCGAGAAGGCGATCATGGACGTGACGGCCACCCAGGTGAAAAGCCTGGCGGCCGGCCGGATGGGCTATTCCACCTCGCAGGTCGGCGATCTGGTGGCGGCCCGCGTGTGAGCCTCTCTTCCGGGGCGGGCGATTATCGGCTGACCATCCGGTGCTGTTACCTGGGCATGTTCGTTCAGGCGATCGTGATCAACATGACGCCGGTTCTGTTCATCCCGTTTCGGGAACAGCTCGGGCTGACCTTCGAGCAACTGGGGCGGTTGATCCTGGCCAACTTCGTCACCCAAGTGGCGGTTGACCTGGCGGCCGCCTCCGTGGTGAGCCGGATCGGCGCGCGCCGCCTGGTGGTGGGCGGTCATGTCGCCGTGGCGTTGGGGCTGTGTCTGTTTGCCTGGCTGCCCGCCCGTCTGCCCTCGCCCTATGCCGGCCTGATGATCGGCACGGTTGTGTTCTCCGTGGGCGGCGGGGTGTTGGAGTTGATGCTCAGCCCCATTATCAATGCCGTGCCGTCGGATCGCAAGGCCGCGGACATGAGCCTGCTCCATTCGTTTTATGCCTGGGGACAGACGGCTGTCATTCTGCTGACCGCCCTGGCGGTGTTTCTGCTTCCAGCCACGCCCTGGCGCTGGATCGCGCCCTGCTGGGCGGTGATTCCCGTGTTGGGGGCCTGGGGCTTTTCACGGGCGCCCATGCCGCCGTTTGTGGAGGAATCGCGGCGGCAGCGGCTTCGGGACCTGGTTCGCATCCCGGCCTTCCTGGGGCTGGTCATGGGCCTGGGGTTGGCCGGCGCGTCGGAGATCGCAATCGCGCAGTGGATTTCCGCGTTCGCCGAAAAAGCCCTGCATTATCCGAAGCTGCTGGGCGACCTGGGCGGCGTCTGCCTGTTTGCGGCCACGCTGGGGGTGGGCCGTTTGTGGTTTGGCCTGTACGGTCACAAGCGATGCGTCTATCGGCACATGATCGTCGGGGCGGGTCTGGCGGTGTTGTTTTACGGGATGGCAAGCCTGTCGCCCTGGCCGTGGATGTCGCTGGCCGGTTGCGTGTTTTCGGGGCTGGCGGTGAGCCTGTTGTGGCCGGGGTTGCTGTCGGCCGCCGCGGGCCGCTTTCCGTGGGCGGGCGCCTCCATGTTCGCAATGTTGTCCGCCTCGGGCGACATGGGTTGCGCCCTGGCGCCTTGGCTGGTGGGCTGGAGCGCGGACCGCGTCACGGGTTGGTGGGGAGGGAATGCGTTGGGGTGGGAAGGGGAAGCCTTGGGCCTGCGGATGGGACTGTTGGTCGCGATGCTGTTTCCGCTGATGCTTCTGGCGCTGCTGCCGATGCTGCGACGGGAAAACGCGCGCGCGGTTTCGCGCGCGCGCGACACGGGCGCGAAGCCGGAATAGGGTGCTGGAATCGAAGGGAGTAGGGATCATGAAAGGGCATGTCACGTTCGATCTTCCGCACGGACCCGGCAACTCGCGCAACTCCGAGGGCGCCTTCGCCACGCTGACGGACGGGCGAATCCTGTTCGCCTACACCCGCTACGTGGCGGGCGGCGGAGCCGATGACGATCACGCCGACATCGCGGGGCTCTATTCCGCCGACGGCGGCCGCACCTGGCCGGGCGAACCGCGCATCCTGGTTTCCAACGAAGGCGTCCGCAATGTCATGAGCGTCAGCCTGGCGCGGCTGCGGAACGGCCGGCTCGCCCTGTTCTACCTGCGCAAGAACGGACCGGACGACTGCTGTCCCTTTTTAAGGGAATCAGCCGACGAGGGCGCGACCTGGAGCGAGCCGGTCCGCATGGTGCCCTGTGTCGGTTATTTCTGCCTGAACAACGACCGGGTCATCCAGCTCCAAAACGGGCGCCTGCTGGCGCCGATCTCCGAGCACCGTCATGTGGTCCGTCCGCCCGGAGCGGGTGGGCCGGACATCGATCAGCGCGGCGCCTTCTTCGTGGTCCGGTCGGACGATGGCGGCCGGACGTGGTCGGAGGGGCCGGAGCGCTGGACCCTGCCTTCGGGGCGGGATTATTTGCAGGAACCGGGCGCGATCGAGTTGAAAGACGGCCGCCTCTGGGGCTGGATGCGAACCAATACGGGCCGGCAGTGGCAGACGTTTTCCAGCGATCACGGCGATTCCTGGACGCTGCCCAAGCCGTCCCGATTCCACTCGCCGGTGGCGCCGCTCTCGATGAAGCGGATTCCGTCGACCGGCGATCTGCTGGCCGTGTGGGACGATGCCGCGCTGGCGGCCCGGCTATGGGGCGACAGCAAAAAACTGCCCGCGGGCGGATGGGGCCGGGATAAGAGCTGGGGCCGCACGCCGTTGGTGGCGGCCATCAGTCGCGATGACGGGAAGACCTGGAGCCGGTCGCGCCTGATCGAGCGGGAGCCGGATCACGGCTATTGCTACACCGCGATCCATTTCGTCGAAGACGCCGTGTTGCTGGCCTACTGCTGCGGTGGCGGGGAAACGTCCCATGTGCTCCAGGATCTGCGGATCCGCCGGATTCCGCTTAACTGGTTTTACGGGCGATCGGGGCAATGAGCCGGCGCCCGCCACGCGCGAAGGCCGCTCCCATGCCTTGGAATATGCGGGCGCTTTCGTCAGCCCCTCCGGTTTTCGCGGATCCGGCGCACAGCACGGATGGAACTGGACTGTTCCGGGACGGAATCGTGACGTGCTTGCGCTTGACAGGGCCGGCGGCCGGGCTTAATTTGGCATCACTATGTGGTCGGAACAAACAGGCGCGTTTTTAACGGGATTGGCCCGCGACACGGTCAACGGGGCGCGCGTGCCGGCAGGAGCGATGTGCGGCTTGTGGGTGAACGTCACCGGCGGCCCCCTGTTCAAACCGAGCGCCTCCGACAGTTATGCGGCTTTTTGGGTTCGCGATTTTTCGATGTCCGTGGATGCCGGGTTGTTTTCATCCCGCGAGATACGGCATGCGCTGAGGCTGACCGCCGCCACGCAGGCGGAGCAGGATCGGCTCATGCCGAGCGGAAGTCAGGTTCCGTTCGGATCGATCGCGGATCATATCGGTTTTGACGGCACCCCCATCTATTTTCCCGGCACGTGCAACGCGATGGAGCAGGGCGGCGTCTGGGGCGCGCGCCCGTCGTTCGACAGCCCGTTTTACTTCATTCACATGGCCTGGTGGCACATGATGCAGTCGGGCGATTACGGCCTGCTGCGCATGCCGATCGAGGGCCGATCGCTGATCGACCGGTTGGACCTGGCGTTTCACGCGACTCCCGCCGACCCCCAATCGGACCTGGTTTTCTGCGGCGAGGAGGATCGGGGCGCCAACTTCGGATTCATGGATGCGGTGTTCCAGACAGGCCACCTGCTGTTCGCGTCGCTGCTGCGCGCGCAGGCGGCGCGGGAACTGGGCGACCTGATGACCTGGGCGGAGGACCATGGCCGGGCCGTGTCGTATCGAGGCGTCGTGGAGCGGCTGTCCGGCCGGTTCGGAGCCGTGTTCGGTTCGGATGACGGCCTGTTGCGGGCGACGACAGGGATCAGCGGACAGCCGGACATCTGGGGTACGGCGTATGCCGTGTATCTAGGGTTGCTCGCTCCCGCGCAGGAGTTGCGGGCGTGCCAGGCGTTGGCGCGGTGTTGCCTGGAAGACGCCGTGATCTGGAAAGGGCAGGCGCGGCACGTGCCGCCCCGCGCTGACTTCAGCCGGCAGGGTTCCTGGGAACGGCTGGTCCAGCCGATCCCGGTTGGACATTATCAGAACGGGGCGTATTGGGCGACTCCGATGGGCTGGATTTGCGACGCGATTTCCCGGGTGGCGCCCCGACAGGCGTTCGAGTTGGCCGAGCAACTGGCGGATTATTTCATGGAGGAGGACCGCCGGGCCGAAGGGATTACGGGTGTACCCTGGGAATGCGTGCATCCGCGGGAGTATCACAAGGAGGGCGGGTATATGACCAGCATCACCTGCCCGTTGATCGCGTTTCGCCGGCTGGGCTGGATCGCCGGGGAGTGAAGGGGAACCAGGAAAAGGATGAATCCATGACCATGCTGCATCGGGTGGAGCGGGCGCGAGCCGGCGACCGGGATACGCTGCTGGCTTTGCTGCTGAAGGCCTTCCGGCACCATAATCCGACTCATCCCCTGTTCGAGGATCTGTATCCCGACCTCTTTCCGCCGACCGACGCCGCCATGATGCGTCATTTCCTGATCCGGGACGACGCGGGACTCCCGGTTTCCTGCGTGGGCTTGTATCCGATCGACGTTCAGCTTGGGCCCGCGCGGATCCGGACCGCGGGGGTCGGCCAGGTGGCCACGGATCCCGCGCAGAGGGGGAAGGGGATGATGCACGCCCTGATGACCCGGGTTCAGGAGGAACTGGCGTCGGCCCCCGTGTCGGTGGCGTGGCTTGGCGGACGGCATGACCGGTATTCCAGGTACGGGTGGGAGTGGGGCGGCAATCCCCTGCACATTTCCCTGGACGCCAGGAGCGTCGGCCCCGCGCCTGGGGGCTGGAAGGTTCAGACCTGGGCCGAAACGGATGTGCCGTTCGCACGGATATGGGCGCTGCGCGAGGCGCGGCCGGTGCGGGGCCTTTGCGGCGAGGCGGAGTGGCGGCTGAAGATGCGGCGAGGCGGCGCGGAAACGTGGTTCGCGAAAAAGGGCGACCGCGCCGCGTTCGCGGTGCTCAACCCCGGCTGGCGGTCCGTGCAGGAGTGGGGCGGGGATTCGGAGGGCTTGTTCGCTTTGCTGGCGCACGCCACGCAAACCGCGCCTTTGTCCGTGCAGGTGCATCCGGAACTGGAACCCGAAATGGAGTTGTTCCGGCGCCATGCGACTGGCGCCGGCGTTGGGATGACCATGCTGTCGGCGAGCAACCTGGAAACGCTGGCGGCGGATTACGAACCCATTCTCCGGGATCGGCTTCCGGCGGGCTGTTCGATCCGGCTTGCGATCCAGGAAAACGGACGGTCTGCCAGCGCCGTGACGCTGGGGAGGGGCATACCCGGTGGCAGGCACGTGGAACTGGCGATGGATCGTTGCCGGATGACGGCGTTTTTGTTCGGGCCGGTGCGCCCCTCGCACACGGCCGGCTTGACGGACGAGGCGCGCTGGGTGGACCAGGTGTTCCCGTTGCCGTTTATGATGCCACGCCTGTTTTCGGTGTAGCGGGGCTTCAGAAAAAAGCCGCTTCCAGGCAGTCGCGCGCGGCTTCCACCCAGTCGGGATCGTAGTTGCGGCCGTTCCGCAGCCGGATCAGGATGCGCCGCGAGGCGATGAGCCCGCGCAACTCCACAGGTGGATATCGGTCCACGATCATGGGCGGATGGCTCCGGATTTCGGCAATCAGCGCATCCAGCAGATCGAGCGGTTCCTCTGTTTCCGGCTCCAGCACGAACTGCCAAAGCGTATGCGGCGACGTCCGGATCGCCCCCTGGATGGCCGCGCACAACGCATTCCGATGAGCGTAGAGGCCATCTCCCCGGAATATCCAGGCCTGGCGGGCCGACCGCGGCCCGGCGGGCAGGGCTTCCGGCGTCGGCCAGGGAACGGTGATGACGGCCGGTTTCGCGAACAGATCGGGTAGCGTGCGGTCGATCAGTCGGGCGGTCGGATGATCGGCGCGCAGCCGGGGCGTGGTGGCGATGCGGTTTTCGATGTCCAGGAAATCGGCGCGGCTCATCCAGGGCGTTTCCCGGACGGCGTAAGGGGGAAGGGGATCGTAGCGCATGCGGAACCGCCCGGCCTGCCGTCGCAGTTCCGTGCCGGGCAGCATCAGCAGGTGCATGAACTGGACATGGACCTTCGACGGAAACTCCATCGCCCACTCGATCGCTTCCTCCACCATGGCACGGGTCTGGTAAGGAAGGCCGACCATCAGATCGAGCGTCACCTTGATGCCGCGTTCCGTGAGCAGGCGGACACCCGCGCCGATGCGGGCGGGATCGGACGGCCGTCGGATCGTCCGCAGCACATGCGGATCGAGGCTCTGGACGCCCGTTTCGATATCGGTGAAGCGGGCGGCGGCCAGCAGATCGGCCTGTCCGGGGGTCAGGCGATCGGCGCGTAGTTCGGCGAAAAACGCGAGTTTGCGATCGCGGTTGAGCTTGGCCAGCAGGCGCAGCGTTTCGGTGAACCTGGGATGGGCGTTGAAGGTGGGATCGACGAACCGGATTTCGCCGGCACCTTTGGCGCGCAGCAGCCGGACGCGGTCCGCAACGGCTTCGGGGGCAAGGAGGCTGACGCGGCGGCGCAGGTGGTGATAGCGGCAGTAGGTGCAGCGCATGGGGCAGCCGCGGGAGGTTTCCACGTAGGCCATGCCGTGTTCATCGGGGGCCAGGCCGGGCCAGTCGGGCGGGGGCAGATCGTGGGCAAGGGCGATTTCGGGCGGGATGGCGCGGCCCCAGGCCATGCGGGCACCGGTTTTCCAGGCGGCGCAGGAGAAAGCGGCGCGTCGGCCCGCCTGGCAGGCGGCGAGGATGGCGGGCAGGACCCATTCGCCTTCGCCGACCACGGCGACATCGACCGCGGGATGTTTCTCGAGCAGGGGGTGGGGGCGGGCCACCTCGGGGCCTCCGGCCAAAAGGAGTGTGTCGGGGAGCGCGTGTTTGACGCGCCGCATGAGGTGCAGGGAGCGTTCGATATTCCAGAGGTAGAGCGTGCAGGCGAGGTAGCGCGGGCGGATGGACGTGATGGCGTGGAGGAGCGTGTCGTCGTCGGCCATGTCCAGTTCAGGCGGCAGGCGGGTGGTGACGATGTCGCGGCCGAGGGGGGAGCGTTGGACGGCCCAGTCGAGGTAAGCGGCGGCGAGGTACAGGTTTTCGTGGGGGCCGGCGACGACGTTGTCGAGCTGGGGCAGTTGGAGGAAGAGCAGGATGTCGGACATGGGGAGGATCATAATCGGTGCGGGCATTGGGCGCAAGTCCGGCGGAAATGTTTGTCGCGACTCTATGAAAATGTCCCCTTGCCGACTCAATAGAAATGTCCCCATAT
>CAZSUH010000042.1:0-23777 GCA_964609905.1 uncultured Verrucomicrobiota bacterium | reverse complement strand
GGGCGACGGCGATGAGACGTGGAATTATGGTCCCGGCTCATCCAGCCGGAGCCCCCCAGCGCGCCAAGGCGCCCGTCAGATCGCGCCGAAACGCCGCCCCCCCTCATGCCATCCTTCCCGCGCCTCCCAGTTTATGGCTACAGCGCAATCGGCTCGGGATGAAGGATCGGACGGATCCGCCGGATCGGTCCGATCCGACGGAAGGCCCCTTCTTTCCTTCTTGCATGCGCTCCCCATTCCATGGAGAATCCCGCCTTTTACAAATCACATAGGAGCGGCCATGAGCGGAAAGAAAATGCGGTTGGGTTTCATCGGCGCGGGCGGCATCGCCCAGGCCCAGATGCGGCACATGAAGGCGTTTCCGGACGTCGAAATCGTCGCGGCCTGCGATATCAACGAAAAAAGCCTCGCCAAGGCCAAGGCCGACCATGGCATCGGGAAAACCTACGACGACTGGAAGGAGATGCTCCGCAAGGAGTCCTTCGACGCGGTCAGCGTCTGCACGCCCAACGGCGGCCACTGCGCCCACACGATCGGCGCGCTCAAGGCCGGCGCCCACGTGCTGGTCGAAAAACCGCTCGCCATGAACGCCCGAGAGGGCGAGCTCATGCTGGCCGCCGCGAAAAAAGCCGGGCGCAAGCTGGTGATCGGCTTCCAGATGCGCTTCGAGCCCAAGGCCCAGTTCATCCGCCAGATGAGCACCGGGGGCCAGTTCGGCAAAATCCTCTACGGCCGATGCAAGGCGCTCCGCCGGCGCGGCATCCCCAACTGGGGCGTATTCGGCCGCAAGGAACTTCAGGGCGGCGGCCCCCTCATCGACATCGGCGTCCATATCATGGAGGTCACGCACTACGTCATGGGGTCCCCCCGCCCCATCGCGGCCAGCGGCCAGATCTTCCAGTATATCGGCAACAAACCGAGCGACGTGGCCTGCTCGTGGCCCGACTGGGACCACAAAACCTACACGGTCGAAGACCTCGCCATCGGCCAGATCCGCTTCGAAAACGGCGCGGTCCTGCAGGTGGAATCCTCCTTCGCCGCCCATTGCAAGGACGAGTTCTCCTACTCCATCATGGGCGAAAAGGGCGGCGCCGACTCCGAGCCCCTCGCCATCCACACCGACGAGAACGGCTACATGGTGGACAAGACTCCCGCCTTCCTGCCGGGCGACGACTGCTTCGCGCGCAAACTGCGGCTCTTCACGGATACCGTGCTCTACAAGAAGCCCACCGAAGCGCCCGGGGAAGCCGGCCTGATGGTCCAGAAGATGCTGGACGGCATCTACGAGTCGGCCGAAAAAGGCAAGGAAGTGCCGATCCGCTGAGCGCCCCAACCCGCGTCACCCCGCGGCCACCAGCATCAATCCCAAAAAGATCATGGCGACACCCGCGATCTTCGGCGGCCAGGCCGGCTCCTTGAGTACCAAGATGCCCAGCGCGGCGCCCAAGGGAATACTCAACTGTCGGAAGGCGACCACGTAGCTGATGTTTTTGGCAAAGCCCATGGCGACCAGGACCAGCGAATAGGCCACCCAGATCGCCACCCCCGACATGAGCGGATGCCCCACGCCATTGCGCAACTCGCCGCGCAACTGGGCCCATCCTCCGGGAATAACCCGCGCGGCCAGCAACTGCCACAACACGCTGCTGCCGGTCTCCAGTCCCGCGTAAAACAGCGAGGCGGACAGGGGCGTCAAGCCATACTTCGAGGCGTTTCGAAGCTCTCGTAACGCTTCGTCGTCCATCATCGAGTAACCCGCCGTTCCCAGCGCCGCCATCAGGGCCAGCCCGCAGGTGGCGTTCCAGTAGTTGCGCGCCCGGAACTCGGTGAACTTCTGCGCGGGCAGCATGAAGCAGCCCCACACGACCATCACGATTCCTCCCAGGCACCGGTACGAGACCTGGTCGCCGCGGCCCAGGATCATCGTGACGACGGAAACGACGATCAGCGGCGAGGAGCGGGCCAGCGGGTAGGCGATCGACATGTTGCCGGACCGGTAGGCGCCTGCCAGACCGACGTAATAGACGGTCATGAAGAAACCCGTCCCCGCGATCAGCACCCAGGTCCGCCCGGGGATAAGCGTCAGCAGGGCGGCATGCCTGGCAAGAAACGGCGAAAAGATCACGAGTCCCGCCACGGAGGTGATCAGGAAAAACGCGGCGCTCGGATTCCGGCTCTTGCTGTGCAGGTTCCAGCCCGCATGCAGGATGGCAGACACGACGATCAACAGGATGGCGATCAGGGACATACGACTTCCATCGGTTTGGCCGAATTACGCAGTTTCAACTCGCCCCACTGGAGACAGCAGCCGGGCCAACGCGCCGGCCATGGCCGCCGCGTAGCGCTCCGGATGACGCAGCCGGAAAATGTGCCGTCCCGTTGTGCCGGTCGCCGGCTGCCAGTTGGTTTCCCCGTTATCCGCGCAGGTAACGGTGATGGGCACAAACTCGTAGACAGGATCCTCGACTTGGGCGGACGGCAGCAGGCCATTCCGGACATCGACCCCCAGGCCGGCCGCATGGAAAAGGCTGGCCGTGCTCCACATGTTTCGGGTCCGGCTTTCAAAATCCGCGCGTACCGCCGGTTCCGCCGGAACCGCCAGGGCCCGGAGATATTTCGGATCGGCGGAACGGCTCAACATATAGATAAAGTAGCCGGCCATCGCATCGCTGAGTTGCCGCATAACCTCGCCCTGGACAAAGGTGTAGAAGGTGCCGTGGACGCCGATTTCGTGGACTTCCGTCTGATGCCAGCACGGGCACCAGTAAAGGGGACACGGCAGATCGAAAATGGCCGCATACGAGCTGGGATTCAACGCCACGTTGTATTCGAGCGTGCCGCTCTTGCCCGGATGGGCGGCGCCGGCATTCAGGTAGACCGCTTGGCACTTGGCCTTGAACAGCTCCGGCTCCAGCAGCCCGGCCATCGCCACGTCCGTGCAGGAACCGACAACCGTAATGACAACCGGCTCCGGGCTTTCCCGAAGGACGCGGCACAGCCAGCCGGCGGCGGCGCGGGCGGGGGGCTCCCAATCGCGCTGATCGTCTTTTCGGTGTCGCATGGCATGCTTCGTCCCGATCGCGAACGGCACACCGGTCACGCCGGTCAGATGCCCAAGCTGGGCCATGGCCAGCGTAGCCGGATCGCCCGCGCGATGAGCGGGCGGGTAGTCGAGCAACACCCCGCGGAGGTCCAGATGCCCTTGCGCCGCCAGGGCATACACGGTGGCCAGATCCCAATGATCGTCGGGATCGCCATGCGGATGGAACAGGTCGGTCTGATGAACGAAAGCAGCCATTTTGCCTCTCCGGTTGTCGGAGAACGTACCTTACCAGAAAGACCCGCCCCGCGGCAATCGTCGCCCGCATCCGATTTCACGCGAAGGCGGGAATAAAAAGTTGATCCCTCCCGCCAAATCCGATAATCTTTTAACTCTTTTTAAAAGGAATATCCATGAGCGACAAGGTTCCCGTTTGTATCGTAGGCGGCGGCATGATCACCCAGGTGCAGATCCTGCCCTCGATCTTCCAACTCCAGCGACTCGGCCTCGTGGGCGACATCCACATCTGCGCCCTTAACTCCGCCCCGCTCCGCACTCTCGCGGAAGACCCGACGCTCCGGAAAGCCTTTCCCACGCAACACTTTATCGCCCATCCGGCGCTCGACACCGATCCTGCCAAAAACCAACCGGATCTGTTCAAGGAAACCATCGCCAGCCTGCCCAGGCACAGCATCGTGGTGGTGGCCGTGCCCGATCAACTCCACTACGGAACCCTGAAGGTCGCGCTTGAGCATGACCAGCACATCTGCTGCGTCAAGCCGCTCGTGCTCAAATACGCCCAGGCCGAGGAGATCGAAAAGAAGGCCTATGAAAAAGGGCTCATGGTGGGCGTGGAATACCACAAGCGGTTCGACGACATCAACGTGATCGAGCGCCGCCTGTGGCGGGACGGCAAGTTCGGCGAATTCAAGCTCGGCCATGCCGACCTTCACGAATGCTGGTACTACCGGCACTCCAATTTCCAGAACTGGTGCACGGTGGAAAACTCCGACACCTTCTCCTACATCGCCTGCCATTACATCGACCTGGTTCACTACCTGACCGGCCTCCTGCCGACCGGCGTCTCGGTGTACGGCATCCAGGACAAGTACCCCAACGGGCGCGACGGCTTTCTCTGGACCGACGGCCGCGTGATCTGGGAAAACGGCGCCGTGCTGAACGTCCAGAACTCCCTCAGTTACCCCGACGAGGGACCGGGCGGCAACTACCAGGGCATGCGCCTCCTCGGCTCCACCGGCAAACTCGGCACCATGGTCAATCACAACGACCAGTATCGCGGCGTTGAGCACGCCTACACGGAGAAGGGCGGCTCCCCGGGCGACACCCAGTTCGCCCAGCCCAACCCCGCCTACTTCCAGTTCCTCGACCTGGGCGGCGGCGGCCTGACCCCCACCGGCTATGGCTATCGCTCGGTCGCCTACATTGTCCAGAAGATCAACGAATGCCGCGCCAAGCCCACGCTCGACGCCCGCCGCGCCTTCATCCGGCAGGTGGACGACGAGGGCATCATGGCCACCCCCCGCAACAGCGCGTTCAACGAACTGGTGATGGAAGCGGGCCGGATGTCCATTCTCAGCGGCGGCCGCGAGGTCGAAATCGTTTACAAGCCCGCGCCGTTCGTCCGCTTCAAAACCTATTAACCCCCACTCAACCCCACTCAAAAACGGAGCAGTAACATGGCCACCAAGGAATTCCCCCTCACCCCCGCCCGCGTGCAACCCGTCAACACCCGCTTCCGCCGCATCCGGGGCGTGCTGCCCAACAAGCCGACCATCGCGGCTATCAAAAAGTTGCGCAAGGCCGAGCCGATCAGCATGCGCGGCCAGCCGCCCATCGTCTGGAACACCGCCCGGGGTTTCAACGTCTTCGACGCCTTCGGCAACAAGTGGCTCGATTTCTCCTCCGGCGTGCTGATCACCAACGCCGGCCACGGCCACCCGGCCATTGTCAACGCGGTCGTGAAGCAGGCGAAAAAGCTTCTCACCACGTACTGCTTCCCGAACGAGCCGCGCATCCAGCTCACGCAGAAAATAGCCTCCCTTGCGCCCAAGGGGCTCAAGAAGGTCTTCCTGCTCAGCACGGGATCCGAGGCTCTCGAATGCGCCGTCAAGCTGATGCGCACCTATGGCCGCCGCAACTTCGGCGACGCCAAATCGGTCATCGTCTCGTTCGAGCGCGCCTTCCACGGCCGCACCCTCGGCTCCCAGCAGATCGGCGGCATCCCCGCGGGCAAGGCCTGGATCAAGAACCTCGATCCCGAAATCGTCCAGGTTCCCTTCCCCGACGGCTTCCGCACGCCGGACATGAGCTTCTCGCTGTTCGAAAAAACGCTCAAGGCCAAGGGCATCAAGCCCTCCCAGGTCGCCGGCGTGGTCGTGGAAACCTACCAGGGCGGCGGCACCAGTTTCCTGCCCGTGAAATACGCCCGGGAACTCCGCGCCTGGTGCAACAAGAACCACGCGCTTCTCACCTTCGACGAGGTACAGGCCGGCTTCGGACGCTGCGGCAAGCTGTTCGGGTTCGAACTCTACGGCGTGACGCCCGACCTGTTCTGCTGCGGCAAGGGCATCAGCTCATCCCTCCCCCTCAGCGCCGTGGTCGGCCGCGAGGCGGTCATGGACATCTACGGCCCCAATGAGATGACCAGCACCCACTCGGGCAATCCGGTCTGCGCCGCCGCCGCGCTGGCCAACATCAACGTCATCCTCAAGGAGAAGCTGGTCCGGAACTCCGCCAAAGTCGGCGCCGTGCTTCAGCAGGAACTCGACAAGATCAAAAAAGAATTCCCGAAAGTGGTCGGCGCGCGGCACGGCATCGGCCTGGTGGCCGGCCTTCACATGGTCAAGCCCGGCACGACGGAGCCGGATAGCGATCTGGCCTGGGAGATTGTCTTCACCTGCTTCAAGCGCGGCCTGCTGATGTTCGCGCCGGTCGGGTTCGGCGGCGCCACGGTCAAAATCGCTCCACCCCTCTGCATCACGAAAGAGGCGGTTCTCGAAGGCTGCCGCGTGATCCGCGACGCCATCGCGGAACAGGTGAAGAAGGGCTGAACACCCGCCGGCATCAATCCGGTGTGTCCATCGCCACCAGATGGGCCTCGATGATGGCCAGCCCGCCTTCCCAGTTGTGAAGGGCCTTGATGTCGCCGGTCAACTGGTAAAACCGGGGGTCCACTTCGCCTCCCGACGCGGCGCGTTGCTGCATCGCCTTTTTCTGCGCCTTCAGGCAGCGCGTCCAGAGGCGCAGGATCAGGTCCTTCACCGCGTCCTCGCGCGAATACTCGTGCCGGCCCGCCTTCGAGGGGGCCATCTGCACGGCGCTGGCAAAGGCCAACAGCCGGTCGTCCCGTTCCGCCGCCGTCAGGGACTCCATCCAATCCGTTCCCGACTGGCGTCCCCCGATCATCGCCGTGAGCAGCCGGCGGCACAAGGGATGGGTCATCAGGCTTGGGGGCGCGTAGGCCTCCGCCAGCGGAACCAGTTCCGCATCGGCCGCCAGATGCTCCAGGAGCATCAGTTCCTCGGGCGATGGCGGGGCGGTGTCCGCCTCCGCCGGCTCCGCGGCCTCCGGCTCCGGATTGCCCGGCCGGGTGGCCCGGGCCCGCGCGCGAGCCTCATAGGCCTCGTAATCGGCCCGGACGGCCAGCGGATTCACGCCCAGCCGGCCGGCCAGCCGCTGCACCATGGCCTGCCGCTCCACCTGTTCCGGAATCCGCATCACCAGGTCGAAGGCCGCCTGTTCCACGCGGCGCAGCCCGGAGGGGCTCCGCATGTCCTCCCGCCCGCTCAGGATCTCGACCAGAAAGTCCAAAGCCTGGCGCGCCTCCGCCAGGATCTTCTCGAAGCCGGCCCGGCCCTGCTCCCGGATGAACAGATCCGGATCCTTTCCCGCAGGCAAACGCGCCACCCGCACATCCAGCCCCGCCTCGGTGAACAGAAGGGCGGTCTTCAGTGCCGCGTTCTGGCCCGCCTCGTCGGGATCGAACACCAGCGCCACGCGGTCCGCGAACCGCCGGATGATCCGGGCGTGACGGTCGGTGAATGCGGTGCCCTGCGAGGCCACCGCGTTGGTGAAGCCGGCCGCATGGCAGCGGATGACATCGATCTGCCCCTCGCACACCAGGGCCGTCCGGGATTCCACGATCGCGGGCCGCGCCTTGTTCAGGGCGAACAACAGATTGCTCTTGCGGAAAATCGGGGTTTCGGGGCTGTTCACGTATTTCGCGGCCTTGGCGTCCGCCGCGAGGATCCGCCCGCTGAACGCCACCACACGCCCCTGTTCATCCCATATCGGGAACATGATGCGATTCCGGAACCGGTCGTAACAGCGGGTCTCGCCGGGCTTCTCCGCGCGGGCCACCAACCCCGCCACGAGCAGCGTCTCCTCCGGCACCTTTTTCCGCTTCGCCCAGGCCGTCACAAAATCCCACCCGTCGGGGGCGAATCCGATCTGAAAATCCTCGATCACCCGGGCGTCCAGATCCCGGCCCGCCAGGTAACGTCGCGCAGACTCGGCGCGGGGATCGCTCAGCAACACCTGGTGAAACTCCTTGGCCAGCGCGGCGTGGACCGCATAAAGCCGTTCACGCTCGGCCCGTTCGGGACCGCCCGCGCCTTCCTCAAACTCCAGTTTCACGCCCGCCCGCGCGGCCAATTGCCGCACCGCTCCCATGAAATCGAGCCCCTCGCGTTTCATGACAAACGCGAACACATCGCCGCCCGCGCCGCACCCGAAGCAGTGGTAGATCTGGCGGGCGGTGTTGATGGTGAACGAGGGCGTTTTTTCCTGATGAAACGGACAAAGCCCCTTGAAATTGGCCCCGGCCTTCTGGAGGCGCACCACGCCGCCGATCACCTCCGAAATCTCGCAACGGCTGCGAATGTCGTCAAGAATCCGCTTGGACAGGACGGGCATGGCGAGATCATCCGCGCGTTAGGGATTGGCGGCCAGCCAGGCGCTGACCTGGGAGGCATGAACGCCCGTGGGGGCCAGTTGCAGGTAGCGCTTGTACCAGAGGCGAACCTGCGCCTTGCGGGCGGCCGACCCGCTGTGATAGGCGCCCAGTTCGTAATAGGCATCGGCGTAACCCGGGGCGATTTTCAGGATTTCGTTGAAATGCTCGACGGCCTTCATTCCCAACTGTTGCTTCAGATACACGCGGGCCAGCATGCAACGGGCGTCCGGCCAGTCCGATTTTTTCGCCAGCGCATTCTGGAACAGTTGCCGGGCATGCCCGTAGTCCTGCCGCATCCAATAGACCAGGCCCAGATTGAAATACGCCTCGGGCAGGGTGTCGTCCAACTCAATCGCGCGTTTGAAGTCGAACTGCGCCCGATCCCAGTCCCGGCGCCCGTAATACTGAGCCCCTCGTTGAACCGCCTTCAACGCCTCCGCGCGGTTGCGCGTCTCGGGTTTCCGGAACGACAGTTCGTCGCCCTCCGCCTTTGACGGCGGCGCGGCCGGCGAGGGCGCCCGATCCGTTCGCCGGGACGCCAGCGCATTCACCCGCACGCGCGCTTCGGCCGCCCGGGAATCGTCGGAAAACCCTCGGAGAAACGACCGGTAATGCTCCAGCGCCCGAGACGGCTGGGCCGCCTTTCCGTCGCAAAGCCGCGCCAGTTCCCACAGCGGATCGGGCGAACCCGGGGCGGCCTCAGCGGCCTCCTGGTACCGGATGACCGCCTCGTCAAAATCGCGGCGTTGAATGGCTGCGCGCGCCTGGCGCATCAGGTCGGCCGAGCGCGCCGCGCTGCGCGTCGAACCGCGCGAGGCATCCGGCGCCGCCGGCGGAGACGAGGAACCCGGCTCCATCGCTTCCAGAGCCTTGCGCGCCTCTTCGCCGCGTTCGTCGTCCGGCGCCAGTTCGAGATATCGCCGGAACAGGAGGCGGGCGTCCGCGGGCATGTTAAGCCCGTCCCGGTAGAGAACAGCGGCGTTGAAGAGCGCGGGAGCATATTGCGGACTCACCCGCAAGGCCTGCGCGAGTTGAGCGCGGGCAGCCAGAGGACTGCCCCGCATGTGGGAAGCCACGCCCATGGCGTTCAGAATACGGGGAGAGTCCGGCATGCGGCGAAACGCCTCATTCAACCGCTTGGCCGCCTCCATCCACTCGCCCTGGCGGGCATAAATCAGCGCCGCGTATTCGAGCGGAAGCGGATTCGCGGGATCCAGAGTCGCGGCCGTCAGAAAATGAGGAAGCGCGCGGTTGCCGGAACCCGTTTTCCACAAGGCCGCGCCGCACCAGAGCTGGGCCGCGGGATTGCGCGGCTCCAGTTGGACGGCGCGCGCGAACGCCCGCGCCGCCGTCCGATACCGCCCCCCCTCATACGCCCGGACGCCCCGCTCCAGCAGCCGATCCGGATCGCGCGATCCGCATCCCAGGCAAAGCCCCAACGCCGCCAGAAGGGAAACCGTGGTCCATCGTGAAAATCTCATGCTCACCCCTCCCGGGAATGGCGCATGTAATAGGACAGGAAGTTTCGGATCACGTCCTCTTGCGTGACATCCTGCACGGACGGCGGTTGGGCCGCTGCGCCGAAGGCCCCCTCCGCCGTCACATACCGGACGCCCCGGCGTTCGCGGAACCGAACCGACGGATAGGGCACCGAACGGTCGGAAAAGGTCCGGGCCTGGACCGAATAGGTGATCTCCTCCTCGCCCTGGAACGAAACCTTGATCGAGGCGGAGGAAGGCGCCTCGCGAATGATCGTCTGTCGGCCGTGCTTTTCAAACTCGCGCTTCAATTCCTGAAAAGCGGGCACCGCCACCTGCCGAATGAACGCTTCCAACTCGATGCGACGCTCTTCCTTCTTGTCCTTGCGCTTCTCGTCGAGGAACGTCCCAAGCTCATTTTTCCAATCCTTGTCCATGTCGGAAATCCTCCGGTCCTGTACCATATCGCGCGGCGGGCGGCGTCTCAAGCAAAAAACCCGTCAAAATGCGGACCGGCCCGATCCCTCGCTTGCCGTCGTCCCCCCCTTTGCGGTATAGTTCGTTTTCACAACCATGAACAAGAACATCGTTCTGCATCTTCTTCCAAACGCCCACCTCGATCCCGTCTGGCTCTGGGATTGGCGCGAAGGACTCCATGAAGGCATCGCCACGTGCCGGGCGGTCCTCGACCTGATGGACGAATTTCCCGAACTCACCTTCATTCGCGGCGAGGCGGCCGTCTACGCGCACCTCCAGCGCCACGCGCCCGACCTCTTTGCGCGCGTGCAACGCCATGTCCGGGAAGGCCGCTGGGACGCGGTCGGCGGCGTTTTCGTCCAGCCCGACACCAACCTGCCTGCCACGGAAACCTTCGTGCGCCACTTTCTTCGCGGCATCCGCTACTTCCGCGACACGCTCGGCGTGCGCATCCGCGCCGGCTGGGCCGCCGACTCCTTCGGCCACAGCGCGGGGCTGCCGGATATCCTGGCCGCCGCCGGCATCGAGAGCTACGCCTTCACGCGGCCATCCACCCGGGAAACGCCCATTCCCCTGCCCGCGTTCTGGTGGCAGGGCGCCGGTGGAAGCCGCGTGCTGGCCTATCGCCCCCCGGTCGGCTGGTACGGCTGCGAACGCGACGAGATTTCACGCCGACTCGATGACACGCTCGCCCATGCGGCGTCCAGCCCACTGGCGAACATCGGTGTCTTTTACGGTCTCGGCAACCATGGCGGCGGCCCCTCCCGCCGCCAGATCGAGGACATCCGCCGCTGGACCGCCGCCCACCCCGAGGTGACCGTGCGCCACGGCACCCTGCACGGCCTGTTCGAGGCGCTTCATCGGGAAATCGCCGCCAGAGGCCGGGATTTCCTCCCAGTCCACACGGGCGAACTGAACTTCTGCCTCCGCGGATGCTACGCGTCGGCGGCCAAAATCAAGTTCGCCTTCCGAAAAACCGAGGCCGCCCTCTCCCGCGCGGAAACCGCGGCCGCCGCCGTGTCGGCGCTCACCGGCGCCGCCGCCACGCCGCTTCACGAACCGTGGGACGGGCTTCTGTTCAACTCCTTTCACGATGTCGTTCCAGGGACCCTCATCGAACGGGCCTGTGACGATCAACTCGCCTGGCTGGGCCATGTGCGCCACGTGGCCGCCACAACCGAAACCGACGCGCTCACCCGTCTCGCGGGAGAAATCGACACCCGGGTCAAGCCCGCCCGCGGTGACCGCCCCTCCGTCGTTCCCATCCTCGTGTGGAACCCCCACCCACACCCTTTTCATGGCCATGTGGAACTGGAGGAGCACCTGGACGGCCGCCCGCTCTTCGACTACCTCAATCGCCCGCACGAGGTGCCCATCGATGTGCGCGATCCCGCCGGCCACGCCATCCCCTTCCAGGAAATTCAAACCGAATGCACGGTTTTCCCGCATCTGCCCTGGCGGAAACGGGTGGCCATTCCCGTCACGCTGCCCGCCCTGGGCTGGGCAGTCTATACGCTGGGCCTCGGTGAAGGCGGCAAAGACGCCAAGCCGCCTCCCCCGAAACCCGTCCCGTCCGGCGTCATCCGAAACGGTTTTTTCAGCCTGTCCGCCAAAGCCGGCGGCCGCGCCATCCGCATCCGGCATGCCGACGGCCGCCTGTTCACAACACTCGCCCTCGCCACCGTCGCAGATCCCTGGGGTTCCTGGGGAGGCATGGATGAGGAGCCTGAGTCGCTGGACCTCTCAACCGTCCGGCATGTCTGGATGCTCACGGCCGTGGACACGCTTGAGCAGGGCTCGCAACGGGCCGTGCTGGCCACCCGGTGGACCGGCGGCCGGTCGGAACTGGAGCTGCGTCTGACGCTGTGGTGCGACCGCCCCGCGGTGGACCTGGAGGCGCGGGTGTTGTGGAACGAACGCTCCGCCCGGCTGAAACTGACGATGGCGAACGCCGGCGACTCAGCCGAATACGAGGTGCCGGGCGGAACCGTGAGCCGGGGATCGGTCGGTGAAGTGCCGGGCGGCCGCTGGGTCCGAACGGGCGCCCTCGGATTTGCGAGCGATGCGCTCTATAATTTCAACCTGAAAAAGAAAACGTTGCAGGCCACGATCTGCCGCGCCTCGCGCTATGCCAACGACACCACGGCCGGGCCGGACGCGCTCCCTTGGATGCCCGTTGTCGACCGGGGCGAATTGAAATTCAAAGCCCTGCTGACTTCCGATCGGTCGGCCGTGCCTCGTCTGGCCGCGGAGTTGGAACGTCCGCCCATCACGTTGCCGGTTCCGGCCTCGCCGGGCAAACGGCCGCGCACGGGGTCCGTCCTGCGCATCGGACCGGGCGCCGAGTTGCTGGCGCTCAAACCCGCCGAGGACGGGAAGGGGCTGATGCTGCGGCTGATGGGCGCCGCAACCCGCCGCCTGTCCCTCACGTGGTTGGGGGAAAAAATGGCGCTCGGCCTCATTCGGAAGGGCGAGATCGCCACCTGGCGGCTTGCACGGGGCAAGGCCCTCCGCGTGAATGCCGTGGAAGAGCCGATTGCCGGGCACGGCCGGCGGTACTGAGCACGCATGCAGTCGTTTCTTCTGAAATCGACGCCGTTCGGTCCGGTGGCCCTGATCTGGGACATCGTGGACGATCGGCCCAGAATCGCGCGCGTCCTGCTGTCGCGTCCCGGGCTTTCCGCCCACACCCGGTTGCACGAGCAATTCTCCCATGCGCGTCCAGGAACATGCGCCGAAATCGCGGCATTGGCAGACGGCATGAACGCCTTTCTGGCAGGTGAACCCCGTGCGTTCCCCCTCGCATGCGCCGACCTGACCGCCTGCTCCGCGTTTAAGCGCGCGGTCCTGCGCGCCGAACATTCGGTTCCGCGCGGACAGGTCATCACGTATCGGCAACTCGCGGCGCGCGCGGGCAATCCGAACGGCGCGCGGGCGGTTGGAACCGCCCTGGCAACCAATCCCGTGCCCCTCCTCATCCCCTGTCACCGCGCCATCCGCTCGGACGGCCGGCTGGGCGGCTTTCAGGGTGGCCTGGCGATGAAGCGAGCGTTGCTCGAATACGAGGGAATCGCCCTGGACGAGGCAGGCCGAGCGCTTTAGGCCGGGCGCTTTCGGCTTGATCGGCGCCCACGTTCGCCTTAAAGTGTTTTCGCTCACATGAACTCGTTTCTTGAACACGCGCTGGACGGGCCCCGCCTGATGCGGTTCTTCCGGACCGCGCAAGGTTTGTTTATCGGTCTTGCCCTGTTGGCGCTGGTTCTTTCCCTGCTCGCCGCGCGGCGGGACCGCACGGCCGCCGGGCGTTCACCCATCGCGCGAAACAGCCTCTTTGCCCTGTTCGCCCTGCTCCTTCTCGGCGTCTACGCCTACCAGGCTACCTGGCAACTCGCGGGGTTCGCGCGGCCGCCGTTCGTGGAGTTCATGCGCCGCTTCAACCGCCGGCCCGAAAATCCCGTCGCCCGCATCGCCCGCGGCCGCCTGCTCGACCGCAACGGCGTGGTGCTGGCCGGGAACGATCCGGACCGTCCCGAGTGCCGTGTTTACCCCTTCAGCAACACCGCCTGCCAGGTGGTCGGCTATCTCCATCCCGCGTTCGGCCTTTCAGGCCTCGAGCGGGCGGACAGCGGTTTTCTGTATGGCGCCACCCTCGACACCTGGAACCAGCGCAGCCGGTTCACCGACAATCTGCTCAACTCCCGCCACCGCGTCACGGGCAATGACCGGACGCTCACCCTCGACATCCGCTGGCAGCAGGAGGCGGTTTCCCGGCTCGGCGACCGGGCCGGCGCCGTGGTGGCGCTCGATCCCCGAAACGGGGACATCCTCGTGCTGGCCAGCACGCCCGGCTTCGATCCCAACCGGGTGACCGCGGAGCTGTTCGCCGCGACCGACGCCGACTCGCCGCTGCTGAACCGGGCGCTTCACGGGCTCTACCCGCCCGGCTCGACCTTCAAACCGGTCCTGGCCGCCGCCGCCATCGAGGCCGCGTTCACCGGCGCGCTGGATTGCCCCGGCTACGGCTTCGTGCCGGAACGGGGCATGCCTCCCATTCGCGATCACGAATTCGGTGAGGCGCTTCGCAACGGCATGGCCTGGGCCGGTCACGGGAGTCTCTCGCTGGCAGACGCCCTCCGGCTCTCCTCGAACGTCTATTTCGCCAAACTGGCGGTCCTGCTTGGCCCCCGGAGGCTTGGTCAGTTGTTCGACCGCTTGGCCATGGACAAGCCGATCACCGTCTTCGAAGGCTCCTCCGGCGCCATGGCGTCCACCCCCTGCCGGTACACCCCGCCGCGCGAAGCCGGGCCCGGCGAACTGGCCCAGATGGCGATCGGCCAGGGCCGCCTTCTGGTCACGCCCCTGCAAATGGCCGTGTTCACGGCGGCCATCGCCCATGACGGGCTGGCTTTGCAACCCCGACTGGACGCCCTGGCGCCGCGCCGAGCCCTTCGGTACTATATCCGAAAAGCCGCGGCCGCCGAACTGGCCGGCCTGTTGCGCGAGGCCGTGCGGAACGGGACCGGGCGCGGCGCGGATGTGGAGGGGCTCGACGTGGCCGGAAAAACCGGCACCGCCCAGAATCCGCGCGGGGCCGATCACGCCTGGTTCGTCTGCCTGGCGCCGGCCGATCAACCGAGGCTGGTTCTGGCCGTGGTGGTGGAAAACGCCGGAGCCGGTTCGACGGCGGCCGTGCCGGTGGCAGCCGGGTTGTTGCGCCTGGCTCGGAAAACCGGATGGTTCGAGAAATGAAGAAAAAAAAACCGCCATCCCGATCGACCTGGGCCGCGCGCCGTTCGGAGCGCCTCCTGTTCGCCAGCGTGTTGGCGGCCGTGCTGGCGGCCCACATCATGATGGCGCTCGTGCGTTTTGGGAACGCGCCCGTTTTCGAGCCCCGTGACCTGTTCCCGCTCGGCGCGCTGCTCGTATCGATGACCCTAACCCACCTCGTGTTCACGGCAACCGGGTTTCGTGGCGACACACGGCTGGCGCCGGCCGCTTTTTTTCTCGTCGGCCTGGGCCTGCTGGCCCGTTTCCGGATGGGGGTGCGGGAGTTCGAGGGGGGCGATCTGGCCCGCCCCGCCGCGCTGGCGTTCCCGCTCGGTGTGGCGGCGTTCCTGGCGGTCACGCTGGCGTTGCGCAAGGGGCGGTACCGCCTGCTCGAACGTGCGGCCCTGCCCGCCCTGGTGCTTTCGGCGGCCGTGCTGGGGTTGATTGTGCTGACCGGCGAGCGGTTCCGGGGCAGCATCTACATGCGAGGCCATCTCAATCCCTCGGAAATCGTCAAAATCCTGCTGCCGTTGTTCCTGGCCGGCTTCTTCGCCCCGCGCTGGAAGGAATGGTCGCGCGCCACGTGGGGAATCCCCCAGCCGCCGTGGCGTTCGCTGCTGGCGTTCGCCGCGCTGTGGAGCATCCCCATGGCGCTGGTGCTGCTGCAGGGCGATCTCGGCCTGCTGATCCTGTTGAACGGGCTCCTCGTCGGCATGCTCTTCTTCGCCACGGGCCGGCTCGCGTATCCGCTTCTCGGCCTGGCGCTCGCGGCCGCGGCCGGCTTCTGGCTGTTCCGCCACGTGCCGCACGTGACCGACCGATTTCTCGCCTGGCGCCAGCCGTTCGGCGACCCCACAGGCCGGAGCTGGCAGAACCTGCAGGCGCTCGCGGCGCTCTATAATGGCGGATTGTGGGGCACGGGGCTGGGCGCGGGGTTCCCGCAGGCCATCCCCATCGCCTCCACCGATTTCATCTACGCCGCGATCGGCGAGGAGCTTGGCTTCGTTGGAACCGGGCTGGTACTGGCCTTTTTCCTGGTCGTGCTGGAACGCGGGCTCGCCGCCGCGTGGGCCGCCAAAACCCATTTTGGCTTTCTGCTCGCGGCAGGCCTGTGCACCGCCCTCATGCTCCAGATCCTGCTCAACGTCGGCGGCGTCGTCAAGGCCATCCCCCTGACCGGCATCACGCTTCCGTTTTTAAGCCAAGGCGGCAGCAGCCTGCTCACCGGCTTCATCACGCTGGGGCTGCTGCTCGCGATTTCCGAGGATGGCCGCGCCGCCTGACCGCCTTCAACGCGTTGCGTGAATGGCCACGCACTCCTTGATTCGCTTGTTCGAGCCGCGTTTCGGGTGATGTTTCACGCAGAGGATGAGGAATCCCGCCCGCGTCAGCTCCCCGCACAGCTCGGCTTCCGAGTGAAGCGCGTACCGGAATCCGTCGGGAGTCAGGAGCCGTTTTGCCGCCGGATCCGTGATGGCCTCATCCCGCACGTTGCCCCCGGCAATCAGCAGTCCTCCCGGCTTCAGCACGCGGCGGACTTCCCGGAAGCAGGCGTGCCGAGCGTCTCCGGTGATCATGTGGAAGCAGTCGCCGTCGAAGATAAGGTCGAATTGGCCGTCCGGATAGAGGGACATCTGCGCCAACTCCGCCACATCGAACCGCGCGGACAGCCCCGCTTCCGCCGCCTTGTCGCTCGCCCACCGGATGGCCTCGGGCGCCACGTCCACGCCAAACGACGCATGGCCGAGGGACGCCATCCACAAGGCGATGTTCCCGGCTCCGCAACCCAGCTCCAGAAAGGTCGCGGACGCTGGCGCGGGATGCTCGGCCAGCGCTTCCGCAATCCGTTCCCGTTTCAGCCGGTAGCTGGCGGCGTCGCCCCAGCCCGGAGCGCCCGCCGCACGCCGGCTGGCATACTCCGCCGACCATCGCTTCACTGTGGCAGACTCGATCATCGCTTCTTTCAACAAACAACGCCGCAGTTGGTCGGCCTTCATCTTACAACTTCGCAACGTGTGCCACCCGTAGGCTGGTTGAGAACGTATGATATTGGGAAAGGAGGAGCAAGCATATCCTCTTCTCTTCGCCCCCCAGCCCCGAGGGGACTGGGCGCCGTGACAACGGCGGAACATCTTCTCGTCTGGGACCCGAAATGCGCGATCTTCAGGCCGTCGTGCGTGGAAACGAAGTGGCGTTCGCGGGCTCCGGTCGGCGGGAATGCGGTGGAACTGGCGGTTCCGCAAACACCCGATCCCAATTCTTGAAGACCGGTTCCAGTCCCTTGGCGCGCAGGGCGGCGCAAAACCCCTCCACGCCCCGCTCGTCGCTGACCGCGAACTGGCCCGTCGTCTCCGGCGGCGCATGGTAGCCGCCCACCGTCGTGCGGCTTCCCGCGCTCATCTTGCTGATTCCCACGCCGGCCAGCGCGTCGCGCAGCGCCGGCCGCTCCCGGGTGGACAGCGCCAGCGACAACTCGGGCCGGGAAATCCGGAACGCAAAAATCGCCTGCGCCAGAAATCGGTCGGAAACGGCAAACGCGGGCGTGAAGCCCCCGCCTTCCGGACGCAGGCGAGGAAAGGAAATCGAAAAACCCGCCTGCCAATAGGTCTTCTCCAAGGATTCCAGATGATGGAACAGCGCCGTCAGGTCCGCCGCCGGATCGGCCAGTCCCAGCAACACACCCAGCCCAACGGTTCGCATGCCCGCGGCCAGCGCCCGGGCGGGCGCTTCGAGCCGGAACGAATAGTCGCGTTTCGGCCCCCACCGGTGCAGCCGCTCATAGGTGTCCGGATCGTAGGTCTCCTGGTAGATCGTGATGGCCGTGCAACCCGCCTCGACCAGCCCCCGGTATTCCGCTTCGCTCATGGCAAACGACTCCACCGAGACCTGGTGAAATCGGGCCGCGGCCCGGGCAACGGCGCCGCGCAGATAGCCGTAGCCAACCCTCGGGGTGCGGTCGCCGGTGAGCAGAAGCACCTCCTCGAAACCCCGCGCGTGAAGCGCCCGGAGCTCGGCCTCCATCGCGTCCGGCTCCAACCGCCGGCGCGGCTGGCGTCGGTCCGACGCGAAGCCGCAATAGGCACAGCCGCCGGGACAATGATTGGATAGGTAGAGGGGCGCGTAGAGCGCTATCGTATGGCCGAAATGGCGGCGGGTCAGCGCCCGGGCCTGCCGGGCCATGGACTCCAGCCGGACGGAATCCGCGGGCTTCAACAACGTTTCGAACGCCGTGCTCATGGCGCGTCCTCGGCCAGAAAAGCCGTCAAGGGGCTGGTGGGCGACGCTTCGCCGGACGACTCCATGAGGCCCGCCAACCGCGCCTCCCGGCCCGCCCGGACGGCGGCCGCGAAGGCCGCCGCCATGCGGGGCGGATTCCCGGCCGTTGCAATGGCGCTGTTGACCAGCACCGCGTCGCAGCCGAGTTCCAGGGCCGCGGCAGCCTCGGAGGGCGAACGCAGGCCGGCATCCACAATCACCGGAATCCGGCTGTCGCGAATGATCCGATCCAACATGTCGAGCGTCCGCAATCCCTGTCCGCTCCCGATGGCCGACCCCAGCGGCATGACCGAGACGCAGCCGGCCTCCTCCAGCCGCTTGGCCAGGACGGGATCCGCGGGCATGTAGGGCATCACAAAGAAACCGTCTTTCGCCAGAATGCGGGCCGCCTCGTAGGTCTCGATGGGATCGGGCAGCAGGTGATGAGGATTGGGGTGGATCTCGAGTTTGACGAACAGGCTGCCGCAGAGATCGCGCGCCAGATGCGCGGCGCGGACCGCCTCCGACGCGTTCCGGGCGCCCGACGTGTTGGGCATCAGCGTCACGCCGGGCATCCCGGCTAGCGCGGACGCCGGATCCTCCTGCGGCCGGACCGTATTGAACCGGCGCAACGCCACGGTGACCAGTTCGGCGCCGGCGGCGAGGACCGCCTCCCGCAGCGTCTCCCGATCCGAAAATTTGCCGGTGCCCAGGATCAGGCGGGAATGAAAAACCCGCCCTCCCGCCATCCAGGTATCGTCCATATCCGTTCGCGTCTCCTCTCGCATCAGCCGCCTCCCGCAAAAATCAGAATTTCCACCCGGTCCCCGTCCGCCAGGCGATGCGCGTCCCGCTTCGCCCGGGGCACCACCTCGTGGTTCACCAGAACCGCCACACGGTCGGGCTCCGCGCCCCGCTCCAGCAGGAAGGCGGAAAGACGGGGATCGCCGGCATAGTCCATCGTTTCGCCATTCACATGGAGTTTCATGCCGCCTTACCTCGCTGCAATCTGAAGCGCCTGATCGATGTCCGCCGTGATGTCCTCGACATCCTCCAGCCCCACGGACAGGCGGATGTAGTCCGCCGTCACGCCCACGGCCTGCTGCTCCTCGGCCGTGAGCTGCTGGTGCGTCGTGGACGCGGGATGAATCACCAGGCTCTTGGCGTCGCCGATATTGGCCAGGTGGGACAGCAGCCTGACCGAATCGATGAACCGCGTGCCGGCCTCCAGCCCCCCCTTGATCCCGAAACCCACCAGTCCGCCAAACCCCTTCTGGAGGTACTTCGCGGCCACCGCGTGGCTGGGGCTGTCCTCCAGTCCCGGATAGTTCACCCAGCTCACGAGCGGGTGTTGCCGGAGCCAGCGCGCAACCGCGAGGGCATTGGCGGAATGGCGTTGCTGGCGCAGAGGCAGGGTCTCCAGGCCCAGCAGGAACTGGTGGGCGTTGAAGGGGCTGAGCGCGGCGCCCATGTCGCGCAGGAGCGTGACGCGCACCTTCAGGATGAAGGCGACATTGCCCATGCCCGGCACGTTTCCGAGCGCATCCCAGAAGACCAGGCCATGGTAGCTCGGGTCGGGCTCCGTGAACTCCGGGAACTTGCCGTTGTTCCATTTGAACTTGCCCGAATCCACAATCACGCCGCCCAGCGAGGTGCCGTGGCCACCGATGTATTTGGTGGCCGACGTGGCCAGGATGTCGGCGCCATGATCGATCGGCCGGACCAGTCCGACGCCGACCGTGTTATCCACCACCAGCGGAATGCCGGCCGCGTGCGCGACGGCGGCCAGGGACTCGAAGTCCGGCACATCCAGCTTGGGGTTGCCGATGGTTTCGGCATACACCGCCCGGGTCTTCGGGCCAATGGCCCGCTGGACAGCATCCGTGTCGCGCGAGTCCACGAATGTCACCGTCCGGCCCAGTTTGGGGAACGTGTGGCGGAAGAGCGAGTACGTGCCGCCGTACAGGTTGTTGGCCGCCACGATGTGGTCGCCCAGGCGCGTGACGGCCAGAAGGGCGTAGGTGATGGCGGCCTGCCCCGAGGCGACGCCGAGCGCCCCCGTGCCGCCCTCGATGGCGGCCACGCGCTGCTCGAAGACATCGGTGGTCGGGTTCATCAGCCGCGTGTAGATGTTCCCGAACTCCTTCAATGCGAAAAGGTTCGCGGCATGTTCGGAATTCTTGAACACGTACGAGGTCGTCTGGTAGATCGGCACGGCGCGGGAGCCGGTCGCCGGATCGGGGGTCTGGCCCGCATGGAGGGACAGGGTGTGAAGGCCGGGTGTAGTCATGGTCGTTTCCTTTCGGTTGTCAGATGTCATAATGAAGCGAGCCGTCAGCCGCCGTGGCGCGGGTTGTTTCGGCTAGTTTTCCGATGGTGGTTTTTTGGAACACCCGGCGGATCGCCTGGTCGGCTTTTCTCCAGATCGCCTGGGTCACACACGAGGCGGCCCGTTTACAGACGGTCTGGTTCAGGCATGGAGCGATCGACAGGTCGCCTTCCATGACTTCCAGCACGCGCAGCACGGTGAGGCGCGCGGGATCGACCGCCACGGAAAAACCGCCCTCCTTGCCCCGGTGACTCCGAACCAGCCCGGCGGCCTTGAGCCGCATCAGGATCTGCTCCGCATAATCGGGCGTAATGCCTTCCGCCTCGGCGATCTCCTGCTTCTTGATGGGCTCGCCCGGCGGCTTGGCGGCCATCTTGACCAGCATCCTCGTCGCATACCGTCCTTTGGTTGATATCCCCATACGTGCCTCTATGTTATTTTTATGTTGATCAAGTTAGTCATGTATAGTAGAGTATCCACCAATAAATGCAATAGGAAAATGCACGATGCCTCTTTCGTCCGAACAACAGCGCCGTTACAACCGACAACTCCGGCTCCCGGAAATCGGGGACGAGGGGCAGAAAAAACTGCTCAACGCCCGCGTGCTCGTCGTCGGCGTGGGCGGACTCGGCTCCCCGGCCGCCTTCTACCTCACCGCCGCCGGCATTGGCACGATTGACCTCGCCGACCCCGATCCGGTCACCCTCTCCAATCTCCAGCGCCAGATCCTTCATGCTGTCCACGATTTCGGACGGCCCAAGGTCGATTCCGCCTCCGAAAAACTGCGCGCCCTCAATCCCGATTGCCGAATCGTCACCCACCCCGTCCGCCTCACGACCGCCAATGCGCGGAGCCTCATCGAGCCCTGCGATTACGTGCTCGAATGCACGGATAACCCCGAGTCTAAATTTCTCGTGGCCGATGCCTGCCACTTTGCCGGCAAGCCCCACACCCACGCCGGCATCCTCGGCTTCACCGGCCTCGCCCTCACCGTCCTGCCCGGCCGCACCGCCTGCCTTCGTTGCGTCTTCGAAACGCCGCCGCCGCGCGACCCGAAGGCGCCGCCCATTCCCGTCTTCGGCGCCGCGCCCGGACTGCTCGGCATTCTGCAGGCCGCCGAAGCCGTCAAGGTCATCCTCGGCATCGGCCAGCCCCTAACCGACGCGCTGCTTCAGGTCAACCTGCTCGCCGCCGCGTTCCGCAAAACGCCGGTCCGCCGCAACCCGGACTGCCTGCTCTGCGGTCTCCACCCCACCCTGACCTCACTGCGCGACGCCCTCCTTACGCCAACAACGCTCAACCGAAAGTGACCCCCATGAACTGGAAAACCGACAACGCGCTCACCATCGGGAACACGCCGCTCGTCCACCTCCGCAAGGTGGCCGGCTCCAAGGCCCTCGTTCTCGGCAAGATCGAAAGCCGAAACCCCGCCGGCTCCGTCAAATGCCGCATCGGCGTCAACATGATCCGGGACGCCGAACAACGCGGCGTTCTCAAGCCCGGCATGGAGATCGTGGAACCCACCAGCGGAAACACCGGCATCGCCCTCGCCTTCGTCGGCGCCGCGCGCGGCTACAAGGTGACGCTGACCATGCCCGAGACCATGAGCCTCGAACGGCGCAAAATCCTCCAGGCCTTCGGCGCCAAGCTGGACCTCACCCCCGGCGACAAAGGCATGCGCGGCGCCATCGCCCGGGCCGAGGAGCTGCTGGCGCGCGACCCCGGACGCTGGTTCATGCCGCAACAGTTCAACAATCCCGCCAATCCCGCCATCCATTTCCAGACCACCGGACCGGAAATCTGGGCCGACACCGACGGACAGATCGACGCGCTGGTGGCGGGCGTCGGCACGGGCGGCACCATCACCGGCATTTCCCGATTCCTCAAAAAGGCAAAACGGAAAGCCCTCCTCTCCGTGGCCGTGGAGCCCGCGACCAGTCCCGTCCTGACCCAGCACCTGGCCGGGCAACCGCTCAAGTCCGGCCCGCATGCCATCCAGGGCATCGGCGCCGGCTTTATCCCCGGCGTGCTCGACCTGTCGCTCGTGGACCGGGTGGAAACCGTAACCGCTGAGGAGGCGATGGCGTTCGCGCGCCGCCTCGCGCTCGAGGAGGGCATTCTCTCCGGCATCTCCTGCGGCGCCGCCACGGCCGTCGCAGCCCGGCTCGCGACACAACCGGAATTCGAAGGCAAGACGATCGTCGTCATCCTTCCCGACTCCGGCGAACGGTACCTCTCCACAGCCCTATTCGCGTAATCTCCCATGCAAACCCTGATCGATAAAATCCACACACTCCGGCGCGAGCGCCGTGCGGTCATCCTGGCCCATAACTACCAGCTTCCGGAGGTGCAGGATCTGGCCGACTTCACCGGCGATTCGCTGGAACTCAGCCGCAAGGCCGCCGCCACCGACGCCGACGTCATCGTCTTCTGCGGCGTCCGGTTCATGGCCGAAACCGCCGCCATTCTGAGTCCCGAAAAAACCGTGCTGATACCCGACCTGCATGCGGGCTGCCCCATGGTGGACATGGCGCCCCTGGAGGACGTCCTGGCTTTCAAGGCCCGACACCCCGGCGCCGTCACGGTCACCTATGTCAACTCCAGCGCCGCCGTAAAGGCCGTCAGCGACATCTGCTGCACCTCGGCCAATGCCGTGGCCGTGGTGAATTCGATCCCGCGCGACCAGAATATCCTGTTCGTGCCCGACCGCAACCTGGGCGCCTATGTGGCCGCTCAAACCGGAAGGCCGTTGATTTTATATCCCGGCTACTGTCCCACCCATGCGCGCCTGCGGCCGGAGGACGTGCAGCGGGCGCGGACCGCGCATCCGGACGCGGTGATCCTGGCGCACCCGGAGTGCCGTCCGGACGTGACGGCCCTCGCGGATGCCGTACTCTCCACCAGCGGTATGTGCCGGTACGCGAGGGAATCGGCCGCAACCTCATTCGTGGCGGGCACAGAGCACGGCCTGCTCCACCGGCTGCGCCTGGAAAACCCGGGCAAGACCTTCCACCCGCTGGATGACCAAGCGATTTGCCCGAACATGAAAAAAATCACGCTCGAAAAGGTGCTCTTCGCGTTCGAGGACAATCAATTCCTCGTGACCGTTCCCGAGAGTGTACGCGTGCGCGCCCGTCAGGCCGTGGATCGCATGGTGGCAATCGGGTGAGCGCGTTCAGGTCCCAATCCTGAAAAGTAGGAGCCGGTTGTTCAGACCTTGCCCAGTTTCAAATCGCCATAAATCTTATACGTTCCGCCATCCCGGTCCACTTTTAGTTTGCGGTCCGGAAAGGCCCGGGGCAGCAACTCCCGCAACAACCCGGCCGTCTCGTCTTCAAGCCGCTGCCGCTCCTCGACCGGAATGGCCGCCAGGGTCCGCACCTGCACCTCCACCACGTAGCCCCGCCCGCGTCAGCTCCCCGCACAGCTCGGCTTCCGAGTGAAGCGCGTACCGGA
>CAZSUH010000041.1:0-23889 GCA_964609905.1 uncultured Verrucomicrobiota bacterium | reverse complement strand
TTCCCCACCGAGACCCTGCTGCGCGCGCTCTTCGATAATCTCAACCGGCTCGCCGGCACCCCGCGCGACGGCGAGCCCGTCGTCAAGGCCGCTTTTCTCGCCGAACGCCGCCGCTACCGCATCTTCCAGGACTGGCATCGCGGCCTCTTCCGTATCCGCGGCTTCTCCGTCGCCCCGCGCGGCCCCCACACCATCGAAATCAAAACCCACAAGAACGACCGCCTGCTCCTCTTCGCCGGCCGCCAGGTCGCCACGGCCGAGGGGCTCGAAATTCTCTCCCTCGTCAACGATCGGGATGTGCCCGACGCCCTCCCCTTCCCCGAAGCCGCCGACCGCGTCCTCGACACCGGCGGCATCCCCGTCCTCCCCTGGGCCCCCGGCAAGTGGAGCGGCTCCCGCGCCGGCATCATCCGAAAGGCCATCCCCTCGCTCGCCCCCCATGGCCTTATGCTCTGCGATTCCTCCATCCGCCCGGCCCTCTTCCCGCAACCTCTCCTCTTCCGCCTGGCCCGCCGGCTCCACGTGCCCGTGGTCGCCGGCACCGACCCGTTCCCCGTCGCGGGCGAGGAAGCCCTGATCGGCAGCTATGGCTCGCTCATGGAAGCTGATTTCACGCCCGAGAACGCGCATGACACGATTCCCAGCCTGCTCCGCGAACGGCGTTTCAGCTTCTGCCGGCCCGTCGGCCGCCGATCCCACCTCCCCATCGCCGCGCGACGATGGCTAGTCCATATGTTCGGCTCCCACCAAACCAGCGCCTGATCCATGCCCGCCAAGCCTCCTTTTTTCATCCTCGGCTGCCCCCGCTCCGGCACCACGCTGCTCCAGATCCTGATCGACTCCCATCCCGATATCGCCATTCCCCCGGAAAGTTTCATCTTCGACCGGTTCGGCCCGATTCTTCACACCTACGGCAGCCTGGCCGATCCGGCCAATCGCCTCGCGCTTGCCGCCGACATCCTTGCCGACGAGCGGATCCGCGACTGGTCCCTGACCGCCACCCCCGAACAGCTTAGAGCCCGCGCCCGGGACCCCGGCGCCGCCGGCTTGATAGACGCCGTCTTTTCCCTCTACGCCGAACAGTCGGGGAAAACCCGCTGGGGCGACAAGACGCCCCAGCACGCGCTCTGCCTGACCGCCCTTCTTGCAGTCTTCCCCCAGGCCCGCCTCATCCACCTCGTGCGGGACGGCCGGGACGTGGCCGAATCCACCGCCCGCATTCCCATCGGCCCCTCCAGCATCCTGGCCATCGCCCGGCGCTGGAAACGCTATATGGACACCGTGCGCGACGCCGCGGCCGGCCTCCCCCCGGACCAGTTCCTGGAGATTCGTTTCGAGGACCTGGTCCGCGATCCCGCCGGCGTCCGCCGGCGGATCCTGGAGTTTCTCGGCGAGGACGATTCGCGCTGCCCGCCCATTGACCAGGAGCTTCCGCAAACCGACACCCGCAACCGCTCCGCCGGCTACGCGCATCACGCCTCGCTTCGCACCGCCATCACCGCCTCTAAAATCGGCGTGTTCAAAAATGCCTTCCCCCCCCGCCAGATCGAGCTGTTCGAGGCCGTCGCCGGCGACGCCCTGCTCCGCCACGGCTATACCCCTATCCACGCCAACCCCCGCCCGCCCACCTCCGCCGAGGAATTCGCGGCTTTCGTTACGGACCACACCGTGCGCTATCTCCGCAAATTCCGCCAGCCCGACGCGCGCCGGCAACTCGCCCGGGAGCTGCGGCTCGCGCTCCAGCACGCTTTCCGCATCCGCTACCGCCTCTGGTGCCGCCATGGCGCATAACCAACGCCGGCCATCCTGAACCATGTCCTGAATCCGCGGCTGACCGATCCCGTTGCCGTTTTAACGGCTTCTTGGCCCCTTCTTGATTTCCCGTCTTGATTACGGCGCGCTGGTCGCGCATAATGCGACTATGCTTATCGATGACCTTAAAAATGCCGCCGCGCCGGCCTGTCGTGAATTCCGCGTTCACCGACTTGACGCGTTCGGTTCGGTCGCGCGCGGAACGGCGTCCGCTTTGAGTGACGTCGACCTTCTGGTCGAGTTTGTGGAGCCCGATCAAGCTCCCGCAAAACGCTTTTTCGGTTTGGTGCGTCGGCTCGAATCGGCGCTTGGTTGCAAAGTGGACCTGCTGACCACCGGCAGTCTGCGAAATCCTTATTTCAAGGCCCGAATTCTCAAGGAAAAGGTGCCCGTCTATGAAGGCTAATTCGCCTGCGCATCTTTATGACGTTTGTTGCGCCGGCCGTGCCATTCGAGAGTTTGTCGCTGGCAAGACCTTTTCCGATTACGTTTCGAGCGACCAGCTCCGCAGCGCCGTCGAACGAAAATTTCAGATTATGGGCGAAGCCCTCAACAGGATCAGGCGCGAAGAACCCGACCTACTCGTCCGCATTCGCGATTACAGGGAGGTGATTTCGTTCAGACGATGACCGCATCGTCTGGAACGTTATCGAAGAGGATATTCCCCATCTGATCGAGGACGTGGAACGCCTGCTTCCCTGACTGCGGGACTTCTCAGCGACGGCGTTCAGCACGATCAGAGCGGCGGGCGCCGCTTCCAGATTACTGGCGGATTTCAGCGTTCAAAAATGACCTCGCCACAAGCGATTTCATCCAACATCGGCCCGCGAGCGCCTATGCGGATCGGAACGATGTCCAAAGGAATCTGCCGGGACACGGATCGGGCCATGCGCCGATACTTCATCGCCAGCGGTAAATACCCCTCCTGACTGTCCTGGAAAATGGCAAGGTCCATATCGTATGGGACGCCTACTGCTTGAATCGCGTTGATACTATTGGAACGAACAATGCCAAAGGCAAGACGTGTTTTTTTCGACGGAACGAACGCCTCCAAGCGGATCGGGATCAACCCCGGACCATGGGCACGAACCGGACCGGCAGATCGTCCGTTTGGGCAATGCGCCCCCCGGTTTTCCGGAAGACAACCAGCCGCTGAAAGTCCTGCACGCCAACAGGGAAAATGGCGCGGCCGCCCTCCTTCAACTGTTCCATCAGCGCGACGGGCGCTTCCACCGGCGCGCACGCGCCGATCATCGCGTCGAACGGCGCCTCGGCGGGCCAGCCGTTGAATCCGTTTCCGGTCAGGACCCGGACGCGGTCCGCATAACCTTCCCGTTCCAGAACCCCGCGGGCATGAGCCGCCAGTTCGGGCACGATTTCGACGGCATACACGCGCAGGCCCAGTTCCGCCAGCACCGCCGCCTGGTACCCCGAGCCCGCGCCGATTTCCAGCACCCGTTCGCGGGGCTGCAGGGCGAGTTTCTCGATCATGTAGGCCACAATATACGGCTGAGAGATGGTCTGGCCGTGCCCGATGGGGCCGGGATAATCCCCATAGGACTCCGCGCGGCTCCGGCAGGCTTCGGGAATAAACTGGTGCCGGCGCACGTTGCCCATGGCCGCCAGGATCCGGGGATCGCGGATCCCGTGCCGTTCCAGCACCGCCACCATCCCGCTCCGTTCCTCAGCCCAGTCGGCGTCCCGATTGTCGTCGTGGCCGTCCGTCATCGCCGTGTGCTCGACCATGTCCGGCTTTCTTGCTTCCCGTTTTCAGTCAGTATACACTTCCGACAGAAGAAACCAAGCAAGGAGGGCGTCCATGGACGGAAGCCGGTGGATCGGAATGGCGGGGCTTGTCGCGTTTATGGGGCTTGCCTGGTGTTGTTCGTCCCGGCGGAACCGGATCAACTGGCGGGTGGTGCTCGGGGGCACGCTGCTCCAACTGCTCTTTGCCGCCGTCGTCTTTCGCGCGCCCGGCGTGAACCGTCTTTTTTCCGCCGCCAATACGCTCTTCCTCAAGCTGCTGGCCGCGGCCCAGGAGGGGCCGCGCTTCGTGTTCGGCTCGCTCGGCGGCCCCGAATCGCCCGTGGGTTTTATCCTCGCGTTCCAGGGCCTGTCGCTCGTGCTGTTCTTCTCCGCGCTCATGGGACTGCTTTACTACTGGCGCATCATGCCGTGGCTGATCCGCGGCTTCGCGTGGGTGTTTACCCGCCTTCTGCGCGTGAGCGGCGCGGAATCGCTCTGCGCGGCCGCCAACGTCTTCATGGGCATCGAATCGTTCACCGCCATCCGGCCGCTCATGGCGCGCCTGACCCGTTCGGAATACGGCACGATCCTGACCGCGGGCATGGCCACCGTGGCCTCCACCACGCTCGGCGTCTACGTCACGTTTCTCAAGGACGTCATGCCCGGCATTGCCGGCCATCTGATCTGCGCGTCCATCCTCTCCGCGCCCGCCGCGCTGCTCATGTCCAAGCTGATCCTGCCCGAGGAAGGCACGCCCGAAACGCTGGGCCTCAACCCGAAGCTGGAGCCGGTCGAGGCCGACGGCGCGCTCGATGCGATTCTGCAAGGCGCCATGGCGGGCATGCAGATGCTGCTGGGCATCGTCGCCATGCTGGTCGCCTTTATCGGCCTGCTGGCGGTGGCGAACGGACTCCTGAGATGGGCCGGACACAGCGTCGGTCTGACCCTCTCGCTGGAAGGGCTGCTCGGTTACGTCTTCCGGCCGCTGGTCTGGCTGATGGGCGTTCCCGCGGCGGATATGGCCCGGGCGGGCGACCTGCTCGGGCTGCGGCTCATCGCCACGGAGATCCCGGCCTACCAGCAGCTCGCGGCGGCCATGAAGGATAACCTGTTCGCCGATCCGCGCTCGCCCGTGATCCTCGTCTACGCGCTCTGCGGATTTGCGCATGTGGCGTCGATCGCCATCTTCACGGGCGGGGCGGTGGCCCTGGCCCCGGAGCGCCGTCGCGATATCCTGGCCGCCGGCCCGCGCGCGCTCGTGGCCGCCACCCTCGCCTGCCTCATGACCGGCGCCGTGGCCGGCTTGTTCGCGCGCTGAGCATCGCGCCATTCTCCGGACGACTCTCCCCGTTAAACGGGCGGCAGAATATTGCGCGCGGCCAGCCCGAAATGCGGCGCCGCGGCCAGCAGATGGCGATCGTTGCTGTAAATCTCCTCGAACCCGTTTTCGCGCGCGCACGCCAGATGGATCGCGTCCAGGGCGCGCAGGGGAACGGAACGGTCGAGTATCCGGAGCCGGGCGCAGGCGCGAGCGAGGAGCATCGCCGACACGGGAAGCCACGCCAGGTGGCCGGCGGCGGCATCCGACTCGAACTGCTTCCACACGATCGCGGCCTGGCGGGCGCTCAGCCAGCCCCCCTGGACCTTGCGGCGCACGGCGGACGCGAACTCCACGCGCGCCAATTCGCACGCGGCAACGGCATCCTGGCCGGCGGCCAGTTCCCGCACGGCTTGATAGCCGGATTCGGCGACATAACAACGGACCAGATAGGCGGTGTCGAAATAGAGCATGTTTACCGGTCCCGGTCTTCGGAAATGGTCCGGGAGGAATCCCCGCCGACCGGCGGGAGCGCGTCAAAACCGGATACCCTCTTTCGTTTCCCGAAAACCGTAACAGGCCGGTTATCCCAGGGGGCCAGCACGGCCACCGGCCGGCCCCGGTCCGAAACCAGAAGCCTTCCCCGGTGGGAGGCCGCGCGCACCCAGGCGCCGGTCTTTGCGTGCAACTCCCGAATCGATATCGTTTTCATGTGTCACATCATGTCACATTTTCGGAAGACCGTCAAGCGCGCTTCAAACCACATACAAATCCTGGCTCGGGAAGAGCGGATCGCTGGTCAGGTTCACGCCCAGGCGCCGCAACCCGGCTTCGTCGCCCGACGGCGGAATGTGCGTCACGTGGACCTCGCAGCCTTTCAGCTCCGGCAGCTTTTCCATCGCCAGTTGCGCCGCCGGATTGCTGATGGCGCTGATGCTCAGCGCGATCAGCATCTCCTCCACGTCCAGGCTGGGGTTCTTTTTATTCAGCAGGTTTTCCTTCATCGCGGCAATGCTCTGCGTGATCGTCGGCGGCAGCAGGTGCAGCTTGTCCGGAATTCCCGCGTGCTGCTTGATCGCGTTCAGCACCAGGCTCGAGGAGGCATGGAACAGGGCCGAGTTCTTGCCGGTCACGATCGTTCCATCGGCCAACTGCAGCGCCGCCCCGCAGCAGATGCCCTGGAACCCCTTGCCCGTGGCGGCCGCCTCCGCCGCCGCCTTCCGCGCCGGTTCCACCACGGCCCGCTGCTCCGGCCGCAGTTCGAGCTCCTCCATCAGCCCCTCCACCCGCTCCACCGTGGCCTGCTCCCCGGCGCCCATCGCATACTCGCAGGTGGTCCGGAAATAGCGCCGGATCACCTCCTGCCGGCCCGCCTCCCGGACCACGGCGTCATCCACAATCGAAAAGCCCGCCCGGTTCACCCCCATGTCCGTCGGGGACTGATACACCGACTTGCCCATCAGGCGCGTCAGGATCCGCTTGAGCAGCGGAAACAGCGCCACGTCCCGGTTGTAGTTGATCGCCGTTTTGCCGTGCGCCTCCAGGTGGAACGGGTCGATCAGGTTGATGTCGCGCAGGTCGGCCGTCGCCGCCTCGTAGGCCACGTTGACCGGATGCTTCAGCGGGATGTTCCAGATCGGAAAGGTCTCGAACTTGGCATACCCCGCCTGCACCCCGCGCCGGTGCTCGTGGTAGAGCTGCGACAGGCAGGTGGACATCTTGCCGCTGTTCGGGCCGGGCGCGATCACCGCCACCAGCGGCTTGTCCGTCTCCACGAACGCGTTTTGGCCGAACCCGCGCTCGCTTAAAATCATGTCCACGTCCTGCGGATAGCCCGGCGTCCCGGGATGGGTGTAGACCCGGATGCCGCGCCGCTCCAGCTTGTTCTTGAAGCCCACCGCCGCGTGCTGTCTCTCGTGAAACCGGGTCAGGACCACCGCGCTCACATCCAACCCCCACCCGCGCAGATCGTCGATCAGTTTCAGCGTGTCGCTGTCGTAGGCGATGCCGAAATCGGCCCGCATTTTGCGCCGCTCGATGTCGCCCGCATAGACGCATAAAATGATGGCGGCCTGGTCTTTCAGCTTCTGGAGCAGCCGGATTTTGGCGTTGGGATCGAATCCCGGCAGCACCCGCGCCGCGTGATAGTCGTAAATCAGCTTGCCGCCGAATTCGATGTACAGTTTCTCGTAGCGGCTGACCCGTTCCAGGATGGCCGCCCGTTGCTCGTCCAGGTATTTTTCGCAGTCAAAACCGATCCGGCGCGTCATAGATGAATCTCCGGTTTTGCGGACTTGTCGGGAAGTCGCGCTCCGGGATTACAGTCATTATCAGGAATCCCCGGGCCGGGCAAGCCCGAATGCGGATCGCTGCCGGAATGGTCCGGCGGATGCCGCTTTCCCTTGCGCGAGGCGCGCGGAAATCTTATCGTTTCCCCACGGATGCCGATCGGGATCCCCAGGAATTGAGGAGCCGTTCCCATGATTTTCAATCGATACCGCACCCCAGGCCGGTGGTTCAAGGGCAATACGCACATCCACAGCACGGCGTCGGATGGAGGGCGCACGTTCGAGGAGCTCGCGCGCGATTACGCCGGCGCCGGCTACGATTTCCTCTTCCGCACGGACCATTGGGTGGCTTCCGACGCGGGCGCCGAGGCCGCCGGAGCGCCCCTGCTCTGGCTGGACGGCATCGAACTGGACGGCCAGGACCACGGCGGTTCGTATTATCACGTGGTGTGCTACGGCACGTTCCGCGGCATCACGCGAGAAGGCGGCTTTGTACAAGCGATGGAAAGCGTCCGCGCGCAGGACGGACTGCTGGTGCTGGCGCATCCGCACTGGACCGGGAACTCGATCGACGAGGCCCTCCGCTGGGGATTCCATGGCGTGGAGATTTATAACCACGTCTGCCGCTGGCTGAACGGCAAGGGAGATTCGCTCGCTTTCTGGAACGCCATGCTGGAAAAGTTTCCGAACACGCTCGCGTTCTCCGCGGACGACGCCCATATCCGGCCCGAACATCCCGGTTGGAACGGCGGCTGGATCATGGTTAACGCATCCGACTTGAGCCGGGAGGCGATCCTGGCCTCTATCCGGGCAGGCAACTACTATTCCACGACCGGGCCGCGGATCGAGGCGATGGAATTCGAGGGGAACCGGCTGCGCCTGCGCACGTCGCCCGTTCAGTTCGTGCGTCTTGTCGGCCCCCGGTCGACCGGTCAGCGGTGGGGTTCGTTCGGCCCCGAACGGATCACGGAGACGACCCTGGACATTCCAAACGACTGGCCCTACGTCTACCTCGAGATCGAAGACGACCAGGGCCGGTGCGCCTGGACCAACGCCCTGTAGGGCCCGTCAAGGCGTTGAGCGGCCGGCATGATGACCGAAAGAACCTGGCTGAACAGACTTCGCATGCCGTCAAAATCTATCTCAACAGGGGGGCTCTGCCGTGACCTGCCAAAAGGAATTTACAGAAAAACAAGTTGCTCTGCCTCAGCCGTTAACCGGCAGTTGCAGGCGGCGGGCCTCATTGCGTGCAATCCGAAAAAAATTGCTGACGATTTGTTTGCCGTCCGGATAATGTTTACTGGAGATTTCAGGATGGAATTGCGTTCCATAGATGCATTTTTGATGATGTTTGAAAGCCTGAATTTTACAGGTCGACGAACTGGCCAGCAATTGCAGTTCCCTGCTTAATTCTTTCACTTCCCAGGAATGGAATTCCTGCACATAGATGACCGGTTTGCAGCCTTTGAAAAGAGGATCCGGTTGGAGAATCTGCACCGGATAAACTCCCCATTCCTTGAATTGGCGAGACCGCGTGCTTTGACAACCGACAGGATCCGGCTCATGTGGACGCAGTTTCCGCATGCGTTTCAGCTTGCTGCCAAAGGCATGGGCAATAAATTGGTGCCCGGCACAAAAACCAATTTGCGGTCCTGGCCACTGCCGGATTAATTTCCAGTAACTTGCCGGCATATCCGTATACAGGGCTGATCCGCCGCTGTGACAGATGGCCCATGGCCGGATGCGTTTCAGCTGTGCCAGGGTTACCTGGCTGTAATGCAGGACAATACAGGCATCACCAGACAATTCTTCCAAACTCTGACGGACTTCAACCCATTTCAACGTATTGCGGTAAAGTTTCGGTGTGTTGGTGATAAGATAGAGAATCATTTCTGCTCACCCATTCCATTCTATGACACGAGCATACACCATCCATCCCTGACCGCAATCCGCAATGGCATGCTCATGCGCAAAATCTACATCGAGCCGGGAACCGTATGCAAGCCATTTGCCGATTGTCGAGATATAAGGTCTATACCTGGCGGTCTGTCTGGCCGCCCGTTCCCGTTTCAGTATTGATTTGCTTTCCGTCGGCCGTTTCGTGAATAATCCGGGCTCGTTTATTTTTCGGGGAGCTGCATAAATGTCACGACCGGCGAATTCTCTCGCGGCGGCATGGACGATCAACTCGCTTGCCTATTCAATTGTTTATCCTTTTATACCGATTTATCTTCATCAGGAACGCGGTTTCCCGATGTCCGAAGTAGGCATCATTTTCCCGCTGATGGGATTGGCGACCATTCTTTCGCCTTCGCTTTCCGGCTGGATGGCCGATCGTATCGGGCGTCATTTCTTGATGCAGTTCGGACAGGTTTCCCGGGCCGTTGTGTTTTTCATTTTGGCGATGCTGGCGCTGTTTCAGTCGCCGCTGTGGCTGTTCGCCGTTATGCTGATGGTTAGTGCTGCCGCCGGAACATTTTTCGGGGTGGGCGCTGATGCTTACCTGACCGATATCACCAGTGTGGAGGAGCGTCCGGCAATTTACGGCCGAATCCGTATTGGAACCAATATCGGTTGGGCGCTGGGTCCGATGCTCGGTGCGTTTCTCGCCCGTACTCCGTTTTCGTTATTGTTTGCTTTGACCGCGGTTTTGTGTCTGATCGGCGCATTGCATACCAAAATAAATTGCCGCGAAACCGCGCGCGAGCACGATGAACATGCGCCTCCCGCCGCGCCGAGCATCTTCCGGGATTATCAACTGCTCAAGCTTCTGACCTGTAGTTTCTTGCTGTTCTTGCTGACCTCACAGCTTTATTCGATCATGTCGGTTTACGCGACTGGCGTAATCGGTGTAAGCCGCAACGCGCTGGGCATGGTTTATTCCGTGAACGGTTTCACCGTGATTTTCTGTCAACTTCCGGTGGTCAGAATCATGGATAAGCTGAATATCGGACAAACCGGAAGACTGGTCGGAGGGGCGGTTTTTTATGCGGTGGGATATGTTTCGCTGGCATTCTGCAGTAATGGCTGGCAACTGGCGCTGGCGGTATTTACCTTGACGCTGGGCGAAGTGATTGTCACGCCTTCGTTATATGTCGGTATCAGCAGTTTAGCGCCGCGTTCCGGCATCGGGCGCTATATGGCGGCGCTGGGTTTTATCAGGGGCGTCGGCCTTGCGGCCGGCCCCTGGATCGGCTCGTTGGCCTTTCATAAATATCAGGGGCAACCGCTGATGCTATGGGGACTGTTATCCTTATTTGCGGTGTTTGCCGCGGCCGGGTTCTGGCTGATATCCGAGAGAAAACCGTCCCTTCCTGGCAGACTTCAGCAGCGGACGCTTGAGAAGGAAGCGGACATGTGAAAGAATACGATCCCCAACCCGTCATGAATGACGCCAACGGATGATTCTCATGAATACAATAACCAAAGCACGCCTCCTGCAAGCGCAAGCCGTGATCATCGACGGCCACAACGATCACTTCGACGCCAAAATGGGCCGAGACGGAGTCCCCCTGGCCTTCATGACACCGGACCTCGCCTACCACTGCGATGGCCGGCGCCTGCTCCAGGCGGGCTATGCCGCGGCGTGCCTCTATGCGGGCGGCAACGACCTGCGCTATTCCATGACCCTCACCGAACGCATCCTCGAAGAAATCGAAAAAGAAGACGACCTGCTGCTCGTGCGCACCACCGCCGATATCCGCCGCGCCCATCGCGACAAAAAACTCGGCGTCATCATGATTTGGGAGGGAGCCGGGTCGCTTCAGGGCGATATTGCCCTGCTTCATCTGATCTATCGCCTCGGCGTCCGCGCCATCGGCCTGACGCACCCCAGCCAGGGCGGCCAGGACGGCAAGCCGCATGCCCTGCAGGGCACGCCGAGTTTTGCGGGCTACTGCACCCTGGCCGACCGGGAATCCTTCCGACGCACCGCCCAGGGCCTCACCCCTTTCGGCCGACAGGTCGTGCGGACCATGAACACCCTCGGCATGGTCGTCGATGTCGCTCACGTCAACGACGCGACGTTTTACCAAACCCTCGAACTCTCGACCCGGCCCGTCATGTTTTCCCACGGCGGCGTCTTCGCCTGCTGCCATCACGCGCGCGGCCTGACCGACGAACAAATCAAGTGCCTCGCCGCCAAAGACGGTGTCATGGGCATCTCCTTCTACGACAAATTTCTCGCGTGCGACCGCCCGGCCGCCCTCCGCGATATTGTCGACCAAATCGCGTATGTCGCCGAGCTGGTCGGCGTCCGCCATGTCGGGCTCGGCAGCGATTTCGACGGGCTTCCCGAGAGCGTCCGGCCCGTTATCCGAGGCCCGGAACAGCTCGCCCGGCTCATCGAACTCCTCCTCCAGCGCCAATTCCGCGACCGGGACATCCTGGCTATTCTCGGCGGCAATTTCCTGCGCCTCTTTAAAACCATCCTCGATCATCCGCGCGCCTGAAAAACGCTCCCGTCCTCGGCGCGCCGGCTCACTTTTTGGCGTCGTTCCAATACCACGTGCGATAGGACAGGCGTCCGTTTTCCCACGCATAGATGCGAAACGCCGGTTGCCGTCCCCAGAATCGAGCCAGAGCCTCGCCCACATAGACCGGAACATCGCCTTCCCAATGCAGTTCGTTCCGGTGGCAATGGCCGGTAATCACGGCCTTCACCGGCCCGCTTCTCACCCGCGCCGCCCAGCGGCTCCGCGCCGGCTCCGGCCAGCCCGGGTGCAGAACATTGTCGTAATAATCGTCAAACCACGGACTGTGCTGGAACAACAGCACCGGCTTGTCCCCCGCCTCGCGCAAGGCGCGTTCCACGAAGGCGTTCGCATCGAATTCACCGACCGGCCCCTTTTTGAACAGCCCCTCGGTGAACGCGAACACGAACCGCACGCCGCTGTAGTCCGCCGTGGCGCCCAACGGCCCGTATTGTTTCGTCCAGGCCGTGATCGTGGCCTTGGCGCTCTTGTCCGTCAAATCGTGATTGCCCGCCACCACGTGCACGGGCACGCGAATCTGTCCCAGCAGCCGGGCCGCCGAGTTCTGAATCTCCGGCTTCTCGAAGTTGTCCATGACCAGGTCGCCCGTATGCACCACGCAGGCGATGGGGAACGGCAGCGTGTTGATCGCCTTCACCACCTGCGCCAGCACCTTTTCGTGGTCGATCACCCCCAGGTGGGTATCCGTGATCTGCACGAAATAGAGGGGGCGGCTTTGGCCATTCGTCCCGGCCATTGCTTCCGCGACGGCTGGAAGGACGGACAGGCATAGCCCGAGAATAGCCCTGTCGATCATGCGCATCGCGACACCCTATCCCATTGCACCATCCCCCAGCAAATGAAATATTCAGGCCGGGAAGCCAAAACAGAGAGAGCCACAGAGAGAGCCACGGCACTTCGATCTCGCTATTTCCGCCGAATTCCTTCATACTATTCCGAATGCACGCATGCTCGAAAATGGCCATTCCGTCCGTTCGATAGGGTTGACACCCGGATCAAGGAAAATAATGAAAAAGATACTGCTGCTGGCCGCGCTTACCGTCACGCTGGCCGGATCGCTTGAGGCGAAAACAATCGGCATCTACAAGGACGCCCGCATCGGCAACCTGAGCGGCGCGATCAGCGCCTTCACCAACAACGGCTGGCAGGTGACGTGGCTCAACGGGCCGGCGGATATCCTGAACAAGACGAAGCTCGACGCATGCGACGTCGTCTATTTCGCGGGCGGCTTCAATCGCTACTACTACCTGGGGTTTAGCGCGCGCCGCGCGGTGATCCGCTACGCGGCGAAAGGCGGCGGCGTGCTGCTGACCGGCTTCCGCGGCGGTTACGTCCGCTCGGCAACCCGTCCCATGTTCCCGGAAATCGGCGTGATCCACAACCGCCTCTCGAGTTCGTGGCTCGATCCCGTCGGGTCGAGCATCGTCGCCAAGGCCTTCCAGGGCGTCCCCCTCGCCGCCGGCGGGGGCGACCACCTCGTCGTCAAGGTCGGGCCGAAGGGCGAAGTCTTCGCCGCGAACTCGGGCGATCCCGTCGGCGCGCTGGGCGACTTCCACGGCGGACGCGTCATCGTCTACGGCGCGCACTTCATGCACAGCCCCGGAGACGATTCGAGCGAGATGAACGATCGTCTCCTCCTCGCGATGCTCGCGTACCTGACGGGCGCGAAGAAGCCGGCCGGGGCGGAGGCCGAGCAGGCGGCGGACGCGGCGGAGGCCGATTTCATCCGCCGCGAGACCATGATGAACCTGACGCTCGACGAGCGCGGCCCCGACCACAACGCAGGCATCATCCCCACGCAGCGCGACTGGTTCACTGCCGAGACCGAAGCGCTCGCCTACAAGCTCGACTACTTCGCCGGCTTCGTGCCCGTGAAAAGCGCGGCGAAGTGCCGGACGCTTTCCGAGGCGCTTCTCGCAAACGCCGAGAAGATCCGCAAGGCCGCCGACGCGATGAAAGCCGAGGCGGACCGCGCGATCACGAAGATGCCCCTCGCCGAGCTGAAGGCGTTCCAGATCAAAGGCTCGAAGTACGACACCGACGACGTGAAGGCGGCCTTTGGGGCGATCTACGCGACGAACGAGGTCAAGGCGGCGCAGGCGCTCATCGCCGAAATCCGGCCCGAAGTCGCGGCCGCCAAGGCGGCCGCCCTCAAGGCCGAAATCGCGGCGGACCTGAAGACCGTCCCGGAGCAGGTTGCCAAGCTCGCCTCGGCGCGCGCGGCGGAGCGCTACGACGCGGCGATGGAACTCGGCCGCATCTCGCCCGACAACGCGGCGGCCGTCCGGGCGCTCGCCCAGGCGCTCGACGACGAGGATGCCCAGGTGCGCAGCCAGGCCGCGATCTCGCTCGGTTGGATGCAGGCGAAGGGCGCGGTGGACGCGCTCGTCGCGAAGACGACGTCCAGCGACGTGCGCCTCCGCCGCCGCGCGGTGCAGGCGCTCGGCCAGATCGGCGACGCGACGGCGGTCGCGGCGGTGACGAAGGCGCTGGAGAACGAGGACGACCGCACGCGCCGGCTGGCGATCATCGCCCTCGGCCATCTCAAGGCGAAGGGCGCCGTGCCGCGGCTCCTCGCGATCGCGAAGGACGGGAAGGCGACGCTCGGCGACCGCGAAAGCGCGATCCTTGCGCTCGGCTTCATCGGCGACGCGAGCGTGGTTCCGGATCTCGAGGCCATCCGCGCCGCCTCGGAGGACCGTCCGCACAATAGCGGCGTCAAGAAGGACCAGTACTACCGGAACCCCTACTCGGTCGGCAACCATGGGACCTCCTCGTACATGCTCGGCCTCGCCTGGATGTGCGACCAGGCGCTCGCGGACATCGCCAAGGGCGGCCTCGCCACCCCCGGCGTGAAGCAGCTCGAGGCGTACCGCTCGAAAGATTCGTTCTACGCGATCACGCGCGAGTGCAACGCCCTCGCGGGCCGCATCTTCAACGGCACGAGCGCCTTCAGCGGCGAACGCCGCATACTCCTCCCGTCCGTCATCCGCGAGGCGGGCTTCACCGGCATTCACAACGCCTGGGGCACGCCCGGGGGCGCGGCGGCGAACTTCGTGGACTTCATCCGCGAGGTCGGCGAGCTGGGCATGATCTTCATCGACGTCCTCCCCGGCTATGAGACGGCCGAAATCGCCGAAACCGAATTCCGCCTGGCGAAGCTCGGCGACTGCGAGGCCTACCGCGGCTTCTGGTGCGAGGAGACCTGGCAGGAGCCGGGGCTCAGGGTGAAGGAGTTCGAGGCCTATCTCGCCCGCCTGTATGGCAAGGACTGGCGCGCCACGCTCGGCCTCCGCTCGGACGAGCTCGCCAAACTCGACAGCCTTCTCACGCCGGAAACCTACTTCGCGTTCGCGAACCTTGTCCAGGCGGAGAAGAAGGGCGAGGCGAACTACTCCGCCCCGTGGGACTCGACCCTCCGCACGGCGCTTCTCGAAATCCAGGGGCAGGCGCTCGCGGACTCCTGGACCGAGTCGCAGGACTACCTGCACGGCCGCCGCAAGGGCTTCGCCCACACCTACGTCGTCTCGACGGCGGACCCCGTCCGCTACCCGCGCGACAACAAGTCGATCCACGCGCTCGACTCGATTGGCGTCGAATCGTACCAGTCGTTCGGCCGCTCCAGCTCGTACTTCATGCGCCGCTATCGCGACGGCGAGGCGCGCTCCTCGATGAGCGAGCTCTACAACTGGTACTGTCCCTCCGGCGAGCACGCCTTCCGCGGCTTCTGGCAGAACGCGATCCACTCGAAGTGCTTCTTCAACTTCACGCTCTACCACATCTTCAAGCACGCCTCGAGCGAGTATCTCTGGGTCTGGGAAGAGGACCGCTGGGAGCGCTTCCGCGAGGTCTTCCGCCGCGTCCGCGCCAACAAGGCGTACTACCGCATCGCGCCGACCGCCGCGAACGTGGCGGTGCTCTTCTCGGGCCGCAGCCAGTCCGTGGTTCGCGCCAACGCCTATGAGCCCTGCGCCGTGCCCGAGCGCGGCGACCAGAACGCGATGGCCGCGTGGGTCGCCCTGGGCCAGTTGCACGTGCCGACGGACATTCTCTACGCGGACGACGTGTCGCTCGAGAAGCTCTCGCGCTATAAGCTCCTGTACCTCCCCGACTCGAAGTTCCTCGACGCGGTCGAGATCGCGAACATCCGGGACTGGGTCAAGGCGGGCGGCGTCCTCATCGCGGAAGGCGCGACCTCGCTCTTCGACGGGCGCACCCTCAAGATGCGCCGGAACTACGCGCTCGCGGACGTTTTCGGCGCCGACTACGCCGGCACGGAGTTCCTCGACCCGGAGAAGAGCGACACCTTCGCGCGCCGCCGCGGCGTGAGCGACAGCGCGTTCAAGTTCGTTCCGGGCTTCGATCAGCGCTATCACTTCGAGGACTCGATCCACCGGGATGTGAAGCCCCTGAAAAGCGTCACGACCGCCACGTTCGGCGGCAAGGCGCCCGAGTATCTCCGCGGCATTCAGTCCGGGGACGCGATCGAGATCGACGCGGCGATCGGCATCGACCGCGTGAAGCCGACGACGGCCGTCACGCTCGCGACGTTCAAGGACGGCCGCCCCGCCGTGCTCGTGAACGAGTTCGGCGCGGGCCGCGTCTATTTCTTCGCGGCGGACTATCCGATGCTCGGCCACGTCACAAGCGAATGGGAGATGATGCCGAACAAGTGGGTCTTCTGGAAGAACGTCCGCGAGACGCTCGGCGCGATGGTGCAGAGCGGGCTCGACAAGTGCGGCGCGACGCTGCCCGTCGTCGTCACCGGCATCTCCGACGATGTCGAGGTCACGGTCGACAACCTGGACGGCCGCTACATCGTCCACCTGCTCGACTACAACGTCCGCAACGCCCGGGTGACGGGCGGCAAGCTTTTTGTCCCGGGCGGGCGCCCCGTGAAGCGCGTCTTCTACCCGGACACGGACACCGAGTTGACGCTCGACGGAAACCGCGCGGACCTGCGCGCCTTCCCCGGGTACGACATGTTCGTCATCGAATTTTGACCGCATCTCGGCCCGTGATAGGGTTTGCGAAAGGACTGAAAAAATGAAAACCGTGATTGCCGCCCTGTCGCTCGCCCTCGTGCTTCCCTCCCTCGCGCAGGAGGTCGAAACCGATCTGCCGCAGGAGAACAAGCGCGTCCGGAACGAGTCCTACTTCCACGACGAGACGCCGCTCAACGCGACCCACTCGATCTATGCGGACATCTTCATCCACAAGTGGCTGGACGCGCCGCTCGACGGGATGAATCCGATCCCGCAGGCCGAGCAGGACAAGATCTCGGACACCTACATCGCGCACTGGCGCGCCCAGGCCGAGAGCGCGTCGAACGCGAACGCGCGGTCACAGGCATGGGCGAACTGCGCGGACGGGCTCGTGTACCGCGAGCGGTGGGACGAGGCGCTCGAGGCCTACAAAAAGGCGATCGTCGGCACGTCCCAGCAGAATCTTTCCCGCGCCTACAACGGTGTCGCGGAGGCGCTCCTCGGCGCGGGCAAAAAGGAGGAATCGCTCGCGGCGATCCGGGAGTTCCTCGGCAAGAATCTCCAATCCGGCGGCTATTACAACGGCGGCCGTTCGCGCCACACGAGCTACCACAGCATCATCTACCACGTCAAGCACTGGCTGGAGGGCAATGGACTCGACGGGCTGAAGATGCCGCGCTACACCGGCAACATGGCCTTCCCGGAGGCGCAGAAGGCCGAGTACACGAAAACCTACGTGCCGTGCGCCAAGATCGACATCGCCCTCCGCAACATCGCCCCCCACGACGCGCGCATCCGCCTGCTCACGAAGAAGCTGAAAAGCCGCGGCTTCGAGTATGTCATCAATACGCGCAACGGCGGCTATCCCCTCACGATCGCGCTCGACACGAACGCGCCCGTGGACAAGGCCGAGGGGTATTCGCTGGACGCGCGGCAGGGCTCGTGCGACATCCTCGCCCGCGACCCGCAGGGCGTCCTCTGGGGCATCGTCTCGTTCATCCAGATTCTCGACCCCGAGCGAAAGGAGATGCGCATCTGTAAGCTCGAGGACTGGCCGGACTGCCCGAAGCGCGGCTTTTTCGGCCGCACCTGGGTCAACACGTGCGAATACGCGATCTTCAACAAGCTCAACTGCATCACCCTGAAGCCGTGCTACCTCTCGCTCGCGCAGTACACGCCGTTCAGGCTGTATTGCACGACCGAGCAGTGCAAGGAATTCAACGAACTCGGGCTGGACTTCTACGGCGGGTTCGGCAACATGACGATGGACTGCGCCTGGCCGGTCTGCTGGAACGTCTCTCTGGCCATGCAGATCGAGAACGCCAAGAAGTGGGCCTCGTGCGGGCTCAACGTGTACTTCCCCTACGACGACGCGCGCTACTGGGAGTCGACCACCTACACGAAGGAGGAGCGCGAATCGGGCCTCAAGCCGTCCGAGACGGACGCGAAGCGCATCGCCAAGCTCTACCGGGCGGTGAAGGCGGAGTACCCCAACTTCAAGATGCAGTTCTGCCCCCCGTTCTACTGGGGGCCGCGCGCCGGCCATCCCTATCCCGACAGCCGCGAGAAGTACCTGACCAGCCTCAAGGAGCACCTCCCCGAGGAGATCTCGGTCATCTGGACGGGCGAGCGAGTCGGCTCGCATAAGAAAGACCGCAACGACTGCCTGTGGTTCTCGAACCTGATCGGCCGCAAGCCCTCGCTCTTCCAGAACAAGACGGGCCCCCACTACTACCTCTCCTACATCGTCGACCGCACGCCCTGGGATCGGTGGTACTACCCGGGGTTCGTCGATCAGGACATGCGGTCGATCCAGAAGAATTCCGACACGCCCCAGGAGTGCCCCCAGATCACGACGCTGGCGGACTACCTCTGGAACGTGAAGGCCTACGATGCCAGTCGTTCGATCAAGCGCGGCCTCGATAACTACGCGGGCAAGGGGCTTTTCGAGATCCTCGACGCGGTCCATCCGACCCTCTGCAAGTACGACAAGTACAAGTACGGCGCGATCAACGGCCGGGTCCGGTTCGAGAAGCTCGAGCAGGTCGAGGCCGACTACGCCGCGCTCAAGGCGGCGACCGCGCAGGCCCAAACGCTTGTGGGCACGAACTTCTTCAATGGCATGGGCTCCTGGACGCGCGCCGTCGGCTGGGTCGGTGGCGTCCGGAACTATGTCCGCAAGCACAAGGACGACGACCCGCGCGCCGGGGAGTGGCCATACATCACCAACGCGATCGCGGATGCGGTCAAGCTCGGCGGATACTCGAAGGCGTCCGGCGACATTTTCCTGGACGGCTTTTCATTCGCGGAAATCCCCGCGGCCTATACGCCGTGCGCCCGCAAGGGCGGGGCGATCGCGACCTCGCGTCTCATCGCCAACTACCCGCCCGGGGCGAAGGGCGTCGCGACGTTCGAGCTCACCACCGTGCCGGCGAAGCCCGACGGCAAGGTCGCGATCGCCGCATACGGCGGCTGGCAGAAGCTGAAGGTAACGCTGAACGGCGCCGTGCTCCACGAGGGCACGGTCAAAACCGGGAAGCCGGCTGCGGGCGAGCCGCGGCATTTCGAGCTCAAGGTCCCGGAGAATCTCTTTAAGACGGGTTCGAACGAACTCGTGATCGAGAACGGCCCCGGCGCCTATTTCGAGATGGTTTACACCGTCGTTCAACTGCGCTGACGGTTTCCATCCTCATCTGAAAACAGACGCATGAGCGGCGCTACAGCAGAAAATAGCGCAAGACCGTTAGAACTTCCCCCACCCGCTCAGTAGATCAGGATCAGGAGGCCGGATTTTGCCCAGATGATCTCGCCGCCGTCGCCGAGGGAAACCCGTCCGTTCCCGACCTTGGTCGCGTAGTCACCGCCGATCCAGTTCGCGCCGTTCTTGTGAGCACCGGACTTCACGGTGAGCGTGTTGCCGTTAAGCAACATCGTGCCGTCATTATTGACGAAATCGATATCCCGAACCGTCATATCAGCGGTGATGTTCGCCATCGCGCCCTGATCAATCACAAGCCGCGCCTTCTTGTACGCTGTCGCCGCATCGCCGTCGGCGCTCTGCGGCAGATCAACCGCATCATACGAGCGGGCTGCACCGCCGCGGAACAGTATTTCGCCGCCGCGCGCGCCGTCTTGCGGAAGCTCGCGGTAGACCGTTCCCGGAGGAGAAATAGTGTTACCCAGATTATTGGCGGGAATGGTCCGGATAGTGCCCGTGAAGGCCGACCAGTCAGTCGCGGTGCGCTGATAGATCGCGATGCGTCCGCCGGCGCCGACATAATTGTTAACATTGTGAACATTGCCGCCCGCCGACGACAGCAGTCCGAAGCCGCTGAGAGTGCCTGTCTTAATGTAAATGCTGCCGCCTGAACCACCCACGTTGTAGCCGGAGCCCATATTACCATCAACTGTTATTGTGCCGTCTAAGAACAAGGTGCCCGTGACATCGAGAATTACGCAACCGCCGCCTGTGATAATACCATTGTACGCGCCGCTGCCGAGATCGGTCGGCTCGAAAACACTGCCGTAGGTCGTGCGCGAGGAAGTGGCACGACCGCCGTACGAGCCTCCAATCGTGGTGGTCCCCTCTCCAGTGCCATAGCTGGATCCGGCACCGTACGCCGTGATGGTCGCGTTGGAATGAATCAGAAAATCTCCGACCACGGCGAGACGGAGCTTGTTCCCGTTGGAATGGGTCATGACGGCATTGTCGAACATCAGAACGTCGCCGGACACCTGAGAATCCGTGCTCGCGTCGTTAAGCGATAGAGTAACGCCCTTGCCGAGCTTGAGACCGGCCGCGGAAACCGCCGAGTCGGAAGTGACGGTCACGGAACCGGATTTAGGCGCAATGACGACATGGTCGGAAGCGGCGGGGACCGCGCCCGAAGACCAGTTCGCAGCAGTGGTCCAGGCGCTGTTTCCGGCTTTCCAGTAGACAACGGATGAGGCCGCGTCCCAGTTGACATCGGTGCCATCGATCGTGGAAAGCGCTCCGACCAACACCGGCGAGCCGCTCGAAGCGTCGCAGTCCGTCGCATTCACGCCGATTACATACTGCAGGCGGGTAAGCTTGAGATTCCATGCCGAGCCCGGGGAGGAACTCGCCATGGTCACGAGTTTAGAACTGGCGTCATAACCGTTGATCCAGGTTTCGGCGATCTCGACCGTCTTCGCCGGGGCAAACTTGAGGTCGATCGCCGCCGTCGTGTTGCACACGAAGCGTCCGGAAACCTTGAAACCGCTTGCAAAGGTTATGCCGCCGCCGGTCTTCTCAACTGCGATATTCTTGACCGCGCCCTCTTTGAAATCGACCGCCTGCACACTTGGGCCGGTGAAGACCACCCTCTCGTCTCCCTCGATAACAACGATCGAGCCAGCACAGGTCAGCGCATTCGTGACGATGAGATCATTTCCGTTGAGCGTCAACTTGCGGCCCGCTTCGATCACGAGCGAATTGACTGTGGCGTCGTTGGCGCTCACAACCACATCGCGCGCGGCGGCGGCGGGAATCGTGATGACGTCGGTGACGACAGGAATTCGTCCGGGGTTCCAGTTGTTGAAATTCCCCCACGCGTCATCTTCCGCACCTGTCCAAGCGATCGGATCTCCCGGGGTGATCACGCCGACGAATGCGATATTCTCGTTGCCTCCGAGATCTTGGCACGCTTCGGCGGTGATCGCCTCGGCTCGGGCGGTGCAATTGCTGAACGCGACCTGGTGGAAGGTGTAATTGCCGGTGCCGCCGATATCGAAATTCCAGGTGTCGGAACCTGCGGCAATGAAAGCCGTGGGGTTCTCAGCGTCGGGGCTCGACAGTTGCACCGTCCCGCCCAGCAAATTTTCCCCGTGCGTCAATCGTGCCGTTCAGAACCATATTACCGGTCACCTTGAGATGGACAGCACCGCCGCCGATATGGTCACTCACCCAACCGCCGCCGCCCGAGCCGGGGCGGTCCGGCTGACGTATCGAACCATAAGTGGAGGAGTTGACGTAATAAGAGGAACTGTACCGGCCGCCCTGCCCGCCATGGGCGGCGGCTGCATAATCGCTGCTCGGTCTCCCCGGCCCGTATCTATACTGAAAGCCTTTCGCCATCAGATTGATGCTCGCGCCGGAATCAAGCGTCATATCGCCGCCGACTTCGAGATTGAGCTTGTATGCCTCAGTGTTGGCCTTCGCGTTCTGCATCTTGTGCGTCAGCGTCACCCCGGAGCGCACACGCACGTCGCCGGCCACTTGATTGGTGGTGAGGCCGTTCTGAAAATCGAGAACTAGCGTCCCGAGTCCGTCGCCGGTGCCGATATCCAGGTAGCGGAAATTGAGCGCGGAAGAAATCGTAAGCGTTTTGGTCACTGCGTTCGCGGGCAGGTTCACGCGCACGATATCGCCATCGTTGGTGGGGACGTTGTCCCAATTGCCCGCCGCGAAGAAGTCGTTAGTCGAGTTTCCCGTGTCGCTGGACGACCAGGTGCAAATGGGCGTGCCGGACGCCAGGAAGGTCGCGGAAACCGATTTTGCTGCATCGTTCGTGACCGAGACGGTGGTGTCGTAGATCGCCGAGAGGGCGACAGATCCGTCCCACTTGAAGAAGGAATAACCGTCGGACGGAACGGCGGTCAGGGAAACCGACGCTCCATCCGCATACCAACCGCTCGCGCCGCCGGTGATCGAGCCGCCCGCGCCGGCCGTGACGGTCAGGTAATACTCGTGCTGCCACTGCCACTCGAGCCTGACCTGATGGGCATACACGATCGAAACCGTATTGGAATTACCCTCGTGCTCAAGCACGTTCGACCAATCATCCTCGATCTTGAAGAGTTTGTAGCCGACGCAATGCCAGCGCTCCTCATCGGCTTTAACGACCACTTCCTCCGGACAGGAGAAATCGTACTTCGTGCCGACTTCGCTCTTGTTGGTATAAACGCCGTAATCGGGTGTGGGTTCGCCGATCTCGGACGCGGAGGAGCTGACCGTGATGCCGGGCGCGCGCGCGATCACCACGCCGTTCGTTAGGAACGAGGAGGATGTGACGGTGTCGTACTCCGCCTGGATCCAGTCCGCGCTCGCGACGCCGTCTGCGAGGCGGAACTCGTCGAAGGAACCGACCCAAAAATTGGCATGGCTGCCATCGGCGGTGCAGCCGAACGCAAGCGGTTTGCCGTTATCCGTCGGAGCCGCGAACGTCCCGCTGGACGACTGTAGTGTCAACGGCGCGCCATTCTGATAAACGGTCAACGTCGCGCCGTTATAAACATACGTCTGCAACTGCCAGGTGTCGAAAGTTGGATTGAACCAGTACGCACGATAACTGTTGCCGCTACCGCGAATGACCATCTCTTTGGTGCTGCCGGATTGAGTTACAATGTCCCATCCGCCGCTTTCGCTATAGACATCCTTGCGAGAGGCAGGACGCTGGACGCCAGTAGCCGCCGTCTGGCGCACCCACATCGAAAGCGTGAAGGTGTTCCCGAGACCGAAGGAGTTGTAGTTCGGCACTGAAAGATAGGCCTTTGACCCGGCCGCGGTGGATGTTGCGTTCACGCGGCCTTTGCCGACTGGGGCGCCCGTCGTCGAGGTTTGGCTGGCGGCGGCGGGGCCGGACGGAGTTGCTGTGAGACCGTGTCCCGTCGCGTCGGCGACGTCGCCGGACGCCTCGTTCATGTGCCAGACGCCCGTGTAGCCGCTCCATGTGTTGGTGGCCGGATTCGCCGCGTTGGGCGTGCCGTTGTAAGCCATCCAGAACACGGCGTTGTTCGTCAGGGCCGGCACCTTGACCCACACCAGCGATTCGCCGTCCGTGTTCCACTCGTCAATTTCGTGGACGAGCAGATTCCAGTCCGCATCGCCGAAGCGAAGGTCGCTGCCGTCCGCGGCGCAGTCGGCGTAATGGAAGCCCGCTGGCTTGTTTTCCGAGAGGCGTACGAGAACCGGGAAGTTCGCGAGAGTTGGCTTCCCCGCGTCGTAACCCGTGACCTCAAAGTTCACGACTGAAGCAAAGTCTCCGAGGTTCGTTGGATCGAAGCCCGCCGCGTCGAGCGACGAGGGCATTCCTCCAACGGCGACCGCCGCGATGAGCGCGAGCCATTTTGCGACAATGGACAACACTGTTTTTTTCATTTTGTGCTCCTGGTAGTGTGTGTCAGGAAAGATCAGAATTCCATAGATAGAACCGTCCTGATACCTTTTATTTCACTGCCGTCCCATAGGGGCTGAAAACGGACACACCGCCCCCTTTCCCCCATTG
>CAZSUH010000040.1:0-24346 GCA_964609905.1 uncultured Verrucomicrobiota bacterium | reverse complement strand
TTTGATTCACAGAAAAAGCTTCCCCCCGCGTAAGGGGGTATGCTATAACCCTCCCATTCATGTCCATGCGGGAGTAATTCAGTGGTAGAATGTCAGCTTCCCAAGCTGAACGTCGCGGGTTCGATCCCCGTCTCCCGCTCCAGAAATCCATAAACTTTTTTTTATTTGGGACCAGTCGCGGTGGAAGGTCGCCGCCGGGTCCGCAGCCGGTCACGAGATTCAGGCTAACCTTTGCCCTTCCGCGCGGGCCCCATTTTCTCCAGCGTCTCCACGATGTGGACCAACAAGTCCGCCTGCCGATAGGGCTTCTGGATAAATCCAGCGAGTCCTTTACCCGCGAACCGGCTGGTCGCGTCCGTCTTGTTGTAGCCGCTGGACAACAAGACCACGGCATCGGGCCGGATGCGCCGGATCTCGCAAAACGCCTCTTCCCCGTTCATGTTCGGCATGGTCATATCGAGTACGACCAGCCGGATTTCCCCCGCGTGTTGCCGAAACAGCGAAACCGCCTGGCATCCGTCCGCGGCCGTCAACACGCGCGCGCCGGCCCGCTCCAGGGTGCGTCGCGCTAGCGAGAGGATTGTTTCATCGTCGTCGGCCACCAACACGGTGCCGGAGATGTGGCTTTTCGCGCCTGTTTCGGGCGTCAGCCGATGCCGTGTCGCCGGTTCGTTGACCGTCGGAAACAGGATCTTGAATGTCGACCCCTTCCCCGGCTCGCTGTATACCTTGATGGCGCCCTTGTGCGCCCGGACAATGCCGATGATCGCCGAAAGGCCCAGGCCGCGACCCGTAAACTTGGTTGAAAAAAACGGATCGAAAATCCGGGCGCACGTATCCGCGTCCATGCCGCAACCCGTATCGGACACTTCCACATACGCGTAAACACCTTCGGGCAGATCCCCGTCGATGAAAGCGGTGCGCAAATACGCCTGGTCGCATTCCATGGTGCCCGTGGCGATCGTGATCAGACCGCGATTGTCGCCGATCGCCTCGGTGGCGTTGGCGATCAGATTCATGAGCATCTGCCGAACCTGGCTGCTGTCCGCGGAAATCGAAGGCATGGGTTTCGTCAAATCGTATTTCAACGCCGTTTTTTTCGATGACGAAATTTGAAGCAAGCCGGCGGTCTCCTCGATCAGCGCGGACAAATCGAGCGGTTCCACGACGAAACGGCCCTTTCCGGAATACGCCAGCAACTGCCGGCACAGGTCGGCGGCCCGTTGAGCCGCCCGTTCGACCTCCTTCAGGCATCCATGCGCAGGCGTCCCCTCCGGGATGTCCAGCAACGCCAGGCTGGCGTTTCCCAGCACCCCTGTCAGCAAATTGTTGAAATCGTGCGCAATGCCACTGGCCAGCGTGCCAAGGGTTTCCATTTTCTGCGTTTGTTGAAGCTGGGTATCGATCCGTTTGCGATTCTCTTCCAAATTGTGCTTTTCCGTGATGTCCACAAACACGGTGGCGAATTGGCGCTCCGCAGGGCGATAGGCCGTGACCTGATAATAGCGCTTTAACACTTCCGAGTAACGCTCAAACAAAACCGTTTCCCCGGTCAACGCAACCCGTCCATAAATGTCGATCCACGAGGTGTCGTTGTCGGCGAGGGCCTCCCGGAAGGTGCGGCCGATCAGATTCTTGGCGCGCAATCCGGTCAGCGCCTCGAAGCGAGGATTGACATCGAGAAACCGGTAATCCACGGGCTTTCCCGCATCATCGCAGATGATCTCGTGCAAGGCGAAGCCGTCCAGCATGCTGTTGAATAACAACCGATAATGCGCTTCGCTTTCCTTTAAGGCCCGCTCCAGCCGTTTTTTTTCCGTTACGTCCCGAAATACCAGCACCACGCCGATGATGTCGCCGGTGGAATCGCGGATCGGCGATGCGCTGTCGGCGATGTTCCGTTCCCGGCCGTCCCGCGCAATCAAAGTCGTGTGATTGGCCAGTTCCACCGTGCGACCGGTCTGAAGGGCCCGCTTCACCGGATTCTCGCCAGGTTTCCGCGTCTGTTCGTCAATAATGCAGAAAACCTGGTCGAGCGGCATGCCCCGGGCCACATCCAGACTCCATCCGGTCAACTGTTCGGCCACGGGATTCATCAGCGACACGCAGCCTTCTCCGTCCGTGGCGATCAAGCCGTCGCCGATCGAGCGCAGGGTGACGGACAGGCGTTCCCGTTCCTCTTCACTGTCGCGTGACGCCTTTTTAATGGGGGTAATGTCCTTGACGATCGCATCCACGAATTTCTCGCCCGTCACCGGATTCCGGGACAAGAACGAGTCGTGCAGGACCCACCGATCCTCGCCTTTTAACGTCTTGAAATGGTATTCGTATCCGTGAATCTCTCCGTATGCCTGCAATCGTTTCCGAATCTCCCCCGGCCGCGCGATGTAGCGCATCAAATCGGAAAGCCGCTTTCCGTGAAGCGTCTCGGGAGGCACCTCCAGATCCAGAATCCGAACCAGTCCGCGATTGGCCACCTGAATCACACCGTCCTCGAATCCATACCGATAAACGCCGTCCCGCGTGAAATCGAGCAACTTGGCATAGAAGTTGTTCATATTCCGGCCTCTTTCATTCCGTTCGCCCGATTACGATTCGTCGGTCGTAAACCAGGCTTTGGTTTCGGGAGTGATCCAGAAAATCAGGAGCGGCACCGCCACCGGCAGGCAACAACAACTGGTGAAACTCAAGGCGATCAGCACCAAGCCCGCCACCCAGCTCCATCGCCGCACCGGCAGACAGGCGCCGGCCAGGTAAATCATGAAAAAAACGAAACCCAGGACCGCGTATACCACGCCCATCACCATGTTTCCGATCTGTTCCGGCATCGATTCCACGCGGACCGATTCCAGGGCTCCCATCAGCAACGCCGGGGCAACGATCATGAACAGGCCCAACAGCAGCAACAACAGGTAAAGGACGGTCATGCCGCCGCAAAAAACACGGTACCACAGGATCACCGGGGGTGGCGTTCGGGCTGGAATGGTTTGGATCGGATCGTGCTCCATCATGTCACCGTTCCTTTGAAATAACTTACCCATCGCGGTTATTGTGACACATGGCCGCTCGTTTATCAATTGCGGATTTTCATTGCCGAGCGAGACGATTTCCCGATAATGAACACTCAAAACGGAGAAAGCGGATGTCCCCCCCCCGAAAAAGACGCAGCGCCGCCATGCGTGTCAGCCTGGCGGTCATGGGGTCGCGTTTATTGGGTGTTGTCCGGGAGCAGGTTCTGGCCGCCATGTTCGATGCGGGCCGCCACATGGACGCCTTTGTGGCGGCCTTTCAAATTCCGAACCTGCTTCGCGATCTTTTCGCGGAAGGCGCGCTTTCCACCGCCTTCACCACGGTCTTCGCCAAAACCGCCGAAAAAGAGGGAGACGCTTCCGCCTGGGATCTGGCCCGGTTGATCCTGTCCGCCATGTTGCTGTTTCTAAGCCTTCTCTGCGTGGCGGGCATCCTGGCGAGCCCGCTTCTCGTCAACCTGACCAGTTACGGATTCCATGCGGTGCCGGGAAAGTTCGAACAGACGGTTCTGCTGACCCGCATCCTGTTTCCGTTTATTCTGTTCGTTTCCCTGGCCGCCCTGGTGATGGGCATGCTCAACGCGCGATTTGTCTTCGGGATTCCCGCCATGGCGCCCATGGCTTTCAATCTCGTCTCGGTGGCGGCCGGCGTGGTCCTGGCCTGTCTGTTCGAGCCGCAAACGGATTGGCGCCACCCGCATTTTACGGGCCGGGCACTGCCTGGCCTGGCGTTGGGCGTGCTGCTCGGTGGCGCGGCTCAATTGGCATTTCAGTTGCCCGCGCTCGGGCGCCAGGGCTTTCGATTTCATTGGCGATTGGAGTTGCGCGATCCGCGTCTGCGCGCCGTCTGGCGCCTGATGTGGCCCGCCATGATCGCCGCTTCCGCGGTGGAAGTGAACGTGCTGGTTAACGGCCAGTTCGCCTCCGGCATCGACGGCGCCCGTTCCTGGCTCTCCTTCGCGTTTCGCATCGTCTATTTCCCGATCGGCATGTTCGGGGTGGCCATCGCCACCGTTCTGCTTCCCTCCGTATCCCGTTTCGAGGCCAACCAGGACCGGGCCTCGTTCGGTCTCCATGTGGAGGAGGCGCTTCGCCTCTGTTTCTTTCTGGCGGTGCCGGCCGCCGTCGGGTTGTTCGTTCTGGCCCCTGAAATCGTGCGACTGCTCTACCAGCACGGCGCGTTCACCCCCGCCAGCACGGCGCACACCGCGGCCGCGCTCCGCGCTTACGCGGTCGGCCTCGCCGGATACGCGGGGATCAAGGTGCTGGTGCCCTGTTTCTATGCGCTGGCCAAGCCTCACATCCCCCTGCGCGTCAACCTGATCGCGGTCGGCCTCAATCTTGTTTTAAACGGTCTTCTGGTCCTGGTCTTCCGCCTTGGCCATGTGGGCGTGGCCTCCGCCACGGCCGGCGTGGCGCTGGCCAATTTCGCGCAACTGGCGTTCCTGTTGCGTCGCGATGTGGCGCTCGGCCGTCGGGACGATTGGATCAAACTGGCCGCGGGAACCGGTCTCGGCGCCTTGTTGTGCGGAATGGGCGCCTGGGGCTTGGTCCGCCTGCTGGCCCATTGGGTTGCCCCCACCCTCGGCGGGCAGGTCATCCTCATGTTGGCCGGCATTTCCGCCGGTCTTATCCTCTACGGAACGGTCACGCTGGTCTGTCGTTTACCGGAACCCGTGCTCGCGCTTCGCCTCCTGCGACAACGGTTGTCCCGGTAAACACGCCGCTCACCATTTCCCCGAGGCCCCACCCCCGCCAAACCGGCCTCCACCTCCGCCGGAAAATCCGCCGCCTCTCCTCCCGCCGCGTGAGCCGCCGAATCGTCGGTTCAACAGGTTGACCAGAAGCACAAAGGCCACCAGGATCAGGAGGGCGACCGGAAACGGAAGGGAAGAACGCCCCGCGCCGGCCGGGGCCGCCGAATCGTCGGTTGCCGCCGTCCTCGGCCGGACATACCCCTCAAGCTGATCCACGGCCAGGATCAATCCGTCCGCATAGCGCCCCTCCCGAAACGCGGGGCCCATGGCCCGAAGCACGTCGCCGGCTCGCGCGTCGTTGATCACGCCCTCCAATCCGTACCCCACCTCCACGCGCATCGCATGATCGTCACGGGAGACGATCAGAATCAGGCCGTCATCCTTCTCCTGGCCTCCGACCTTCCAGGCGTCACCCACCCGGATCCCGAATGCTTCAATGGCTTCGCCTTCCAGGGAAGGCACGATCAGGATCGCCATCTGTCCGGAACCGGCGCCCGTGAATGCGTCTAACCGGGCGGTGACCCGTTCCCGATCGCCGGCACTCAGCATCGCCGCCCTGTCAATCAGGAGCCCCGTGAATGGCGGCACATCCAACGCCCATGCGTTCAGGGTTAACCAGCCAATCAACAGGACGCCCATTGCCCGGCGTGTGATCCGGCGCCTCATACGCGACCCCTTCTTCGTGTGTCAACGGGATTGTCGGCTAAAATACGACTTTCGGCGGAGCCTTGTCGACGGTTTCGGCTTCAAAATAGGGCTCGGCCTTAAACCCGTAGCGGGAGGCGATCAGCGAGCCGGGGAAGACCTTGATCCGGGTGTTGTACCCCCGGACCGTCTCGTTATACCGCGTGCGGGCCACGCCAATGCGGTTCTCCGTGCCGGCCAGTTCATCCTGAAGGCGGATGAAGTTATCGTTGGCCTTCAGGGCCGGATAGGACTCCGCGATCGCCAGCAGGCGGCCCAACGCTCCGGTGAGCTGGTTGTCCGCGGCCATCTTGTCGGCCGGCGTGCCCGCCGCCAGCAGGCGGGACCGGGCCTCGGCCACTTCCGTGAATATCTTTTCCTCGTGCGCGGCATACCCCTTGACCGTGTTCACCAGGTTGGGGATCAGGTCCGCCCGCCGTTGAAGCTGCACATCCACGTCGCCGAACTTCTGCGCGATCGACTCCTGGTCCCTCACCATGCCATTGTAGATTCCCACGCCGGCCAGAAGCGCCACCACCAACCCCACCACCACCACGATCACCGTCACCTTCATACCGCCTCGCTTTCTCCCGTCACCGGGCAATTTCAGCCGCCGACAACAGATAATCCGCGCCGCACATGTGGCACACCACATGCCTGGGCCGGCCCTCGCTCGCAATCGCGTCGATCTCGGGCGCGGAAAGCGTGGCCATGGAAGCCAGTGCTTTTTCCCGCGAGCATCGGCATCGAAACCGAAGTTCGCGCGTCTCAACCGCTTCCAGATCCGCAAGGCCGAACACCGCGCCCATCGCGGGAATCGACGCATCAGCGGCCAGCATTTTCCGAACCCGGCACTCCTCCAGGGCTTCAAGAACCGGCACGAAATCCGCCTGCTTGCCGTCCGGCATGCGTTCCACGACAAGCCCGCGAGCGCCGATCACGCCGCCGGAATCGGACGACACCGCCAGTTCCACGCCGGCCGGGACCTGGAGCGACGTGTGGTAGTACCGGGCCAGCAGCAACCGGAAGTCCGGGGGGGTGAATGGCATCGGAGTCTGGGCCAGCAGTTTGCCGGGCAGACTGCGTTGAATCAGGGCAGAACCCGAACGTCCCAATCCCGTCTCGGAACGCACCGGTGTCTGTCCATCCCACTCGCCCAGCACTTTGATGGTCGGATACCCCCGCACGTCGCCCGCACCGGTTGTTTCGACGGTCACCCCTTTAACCGGCCCATCCACGCGCGCCTGGACCAGGATCGCTTCGTCCTCGGAGGCGCGATCGGCCGACAGCAAAGCCGAGACCGCGATTCCTTCGGCGAGAATCCGGCCCGACACCGGACCGCATAAATGGCGCGCTTCCAGCGTCTTGGCCGTGTGCGTGACGTCCACCAGGGTCACCCGGATGCGTGTCCGGGCCGACAAGGCTTTGACTAACCAATCCATCGGGGTCTCCGTTCTTGTCGATCATGCCTGCTTGGCGGTTTCAAATCAAGCGTATCCGAGAATTTTTCTCTGTTGCCGGTTCCGCTTTTCTTTTAGAATGAACGGCGTGAAAAATATAGATATCCAGACCATCCTGGCCGACTGGCCTTACGATCCGGAACGGAACATCCGCATTGCCCGTTTTTCCGGCGGCCGCATGCTGCTCCAGGTTCGTCTTCCCATGGGACTTGAGCAATACGAGGTAAAAGGACGGCCCGACGGCGTCAAGCCGCACGGCTTGGCCAGCGAACTGGCCTTTCATCTCCGTCGGCTCGAACAGGCGAAAGAGGCCGGCATCGAGCCCGCCTTCCGGCTCGACCACGCCGCGTGCGAAGCCCTGTTCGCCGAAAGCACCCTCTTTTACCTCCGCTATGTCCGCCTCCTGGAGATGGAGGACTGGGACCGTACGCTCCGCGACACCGACCACAACCTCCGCCTCTTCGACCTGGTCCATCAATATGCCGAGATGCCGGAGGACCGCACGCATCTGGAACAATGGCGGCCCTACCTGATCCGGATCCATGCGCTGGCCGGCGCCATGGTCCAGATGAACAAGGACCGACCCGCAAAGGCCATGCAACTGCTGCAGGAAGCCGTCAACCGGATCAAGGCCCTGCCGATCATAAACCGGGAGTCGTTTGTCTCTGAATCACGCCGTTCGCTGTCGGAACTGAACGGACTGCTGAAGCGGCTCCGCGACCAAGTCCCCCCCAGTCCGGCCGATCTTCTGGAATCGGAACTACAACGCGCGATCGCCGCGGAGGAATACGAAAGGGCCGCCGAACTGCGCGATCAACTCCAGTCCATGCCCGCCCGTAAAAGCCCTGAAAAAACGAAACCGACCCCCTCATCCGAACCTTTTTAAGGAACATGTTCATGCGCACCATTCTGGGAACAATCGCGTTGGAACCCAACCGCTGGACCGGCAAGCGGAATCCCCGCTATTCGCTGCTGGAACTCATCCCGCGCGCGAAGGCGGCCGGCTTCGACAAGCTGGAGGTCTGGCAATGGCACGCGTCCACGGGGTTCCTCATGGATATGCGCGAAGCCAGGGCCAAGGCCGATGAACAGGGGGTCTCCTTCCCCTATATCGGCGTCTATCCCTCGTTTGTGCGCCAGGGCGCCGAGGCCCGCGAGGAGGAACGGATCCAGGCCGACATCCTCGACAAGGCGGATATTCTGGGGACCAAGGCCCTCAAAATCATGCTCGGCGCCGGGCTCAAGGGGTCCGTCGCCACCCCCGAGCAACTGAAACTGACCGCGGATCGGTTCGGCAGTTGGTATCGCGCCGCGAAGGAGCGCGGCATCGGCATGGCCGTGGAACTGCACGCCAATACGCAGTTCGATCCGGTCGATGCCGGCATGGCGTTCATGAACCGGCATCCGGAACTGGACTTCTCCATCTGCTACCAACCCTACGACTTTACCGACCCCGCCAAGGCGCTGGCCCTGGCCGATCGGTTCGCCGGAAAAATCAGCCACATCCACCTCCAGGCTCCCCGCCCGAATGCCAAGGGCCAATACGACCTTCTCGCGGAGAGCGGACTCGACTACCGGCGCCTGATCCCGCACATCCTGCGGCGTAATCCCGCCGCCACCATGACCCTCGAATTCGTCAAGGATTGCGTGCAACATGGACCGGCGTTCGATTTGGAGCGGGTTCTCGAAAATGCCCGGCAAGACGGCGAGTTCGTGGATCGTGTGCTGGCCGAGGCCGGACTGGATTCATGAAGCGACTCCTCTTCATCGGCACCTATTCGGGACGCGGTTCGAAAGGCATTTACGCCGCGCAGGCTGATGCCGAGACGGGCGACTTGACCGTGTTGAACGAATCGATCCTGCCGCCCTCCTTTCATAACGCCACCTGGATCGCGTTGCGCGGGCCCTGGCTGTACGCCTCGGCGGACACCGATGCCGCGACGCCTCGCCCCGGCGTGCTGGCGTCATTTCGTCGCGCCAACCAACACGGCCCGTTCCGCCTGGCCGGCACGCTGCCGTGCGGAATCGGTTCGCCCTGTCACGTTCACGTGTTCGACAAAGGCCGCCGGCTCGCCGTGTCCCAATACAAAACCGGCGAATTATATGTGTTTCGCCTGGCGCCCGACGGCGCGCCCGTTGCGATGGAAGCGGCGTTCCGCACGGAGGGGAAAGGCCCCATGCGGGACCGGCAGGATGGTCCCCATATTCACTCCGCCATCGACTCCCCGGATGGCCGCGAATTGTTCGCGGCCGATCTCGGTCTCGATCGTGTCTTCCGGTATGCGGTCCGGCCGGACCGTCTGGAAGCGCTACCCCCCCTTGCCTGCCCGCCCGGCTCGGGACCGCGCCACATGGCCTTTTCGGCCGATGGCGTTCATCTCTGGGTGATCGGGGAACTCGACTCCACCATCACCGGATTTCGCCGGGAGCGGAATGAGTTTCGGCAAATCGGCCACTGGCCGTTATTGCCGGCCGATTTCAAGGGGACCAATTGGGCGGCCGAGATCAGGCTCCATCCGAATGGGCGCTGGCTTTATGCCTCCAATCGCGGCCTGGACGATGTAACGGTCATGGCCGTTCAGCCGGACGGCTCGTTGCGGATCACCGGACGAGCCGGCACAGGTCCATGGCCGCGCGGGATGATCCTCAGCCCGGATGGTCGGTTTCTCTACGCCGCGTCCCAGGAGGGCGATCGGCTTGACTGGTTCGCCATCGATCCGCAAACGGGGCTGCTGGAAAAACGGGGCGGGCTGCCCGGCATTCCGGCGCCGGTTGGGTTTGCATTTAATGGGGAAATTGCTTGATATGAAACCTCTCGAACGCATCGAATGGTGCAATATCTGGGTTACGGACGCGAATGCGGATGACCGACTCCCCCGCCTTCTGCTCGTGGGCGACTCGATCACCCAGTCCTATTTCGACGGTGTCGAAAAAGCGCTCGCCGGACAATTCCGTTGCGCCCGGCTGACGACCTCCCGCTGCGCCGGCGATCCCCAGCTCAAAAAGGAGCTGGCCCTGCTGCTGGACGAATTCACATTCGCCGCCATTCATCTGAACAACGGCCTCCACGGCTGGGGCTACGACGAACCGGCCTATGCCAAGGGGCTCGCCGATCTGCTCGACTTCATCAAGGCCCGCAGCCCGAAAAGCCGGCTGCTCTGGGGCTCCACCACCCCCGTCTGGAAGAGCGGCCCGGTCCGGTCCCTGGACGCCGGGGAAACCGCACGCGTTCGCGAACGCAACCGCATTGCGAAGACGCTCGCCGCCAAGCGGCGCATTCCGCTCAACGACCTGTTTAAGCGCGTCATCGGCCATCCGGAACTGGTGTCGGAGGACGGCGTGCATTTCAATGCGGACGGACAAGCCGCGCTGGCCAGACAGGTTGCCCGGTTCATCCTCAAGGCGGCCCCGCCGCCCGCCGAAACCGTTGATCTCTGGCATGGCTTCAAGCGCCATCGCTTCACGGTCGCGGGCCGCGCGTGCTGGCTGGTCGAGCCGAAGCGGGCGTTGCCCGGCAAGCCGTGGACCTGGTGCATGATGTTTCCGGACGCCTTTACCGAACGCACCGGCGTGCCGATGCTCCTCAAGAAAGGATATCACCATCTGTTCATGGACGTGGGCAATACGTTCGGGTGTCCCTCGGCCATGCGGCAGATGGACGCGTTTTATGACGCCTTCACGGCGCGCGGCCTGGCCAGGAAAGGGGTGCTCATTGGCATCAGCCGCGGCGGCCTGTATACCTTCAACTGGGCGGCCCGCAACCCCGACAAGGTGTGCGGCATCTACGCCGACGCGGGCGTCTTCGATTTCAAAAGCTGGCCGGCCGGTAAGCTCAAGGCGCCCGGCAGCGTGGGCGATTGGAAGTCGCTGCTGGAGTGCTATGGATTCGCGAACGAGGCGCAGGCGCTGGCCTATCGAAAAAACCCCGTGGACAACCTGGCCCCCCTCGCCAGGGCCGGCATCGCGCTCCTGCTCGTGGTGGGAGACGCCGATGAGGTGGTTCCGGTTGAGGAAAACAGCGCGCGCGTGGAAACGGGGTATCGCCGGTTGGGTGGTCGTGTAACCGTTATTCACAAGCCCGGTGTCGGCCACCACCCGCACGGATTGGACGAACCCGCACCAATCGTGAAATTTATCCGGGCGGCCACGACCGAACGGCTTCACTCCCAGCGGCGAGCGAACTCCGCCTCCGGCCACATTCGCCGGTAGACCTGCCGGGCCCAGCCCAGATCCTTCCCCCAAAGCAACGCCCCGCCGGAGCGCCAGACTCCCCCGTTCCGCCCATGCTCCAACACGGCGCGCTGTAGACGGCTCATGCCGGCCAGGCTTTCGTCCGCCCGTGGCCGCCGGTTGTCGAAGACGCGTTCAAAAAGGCCGGCGTCGCCGCCGCCGGGCAACGGGTAAAGATACAGCTCGCGCTGAAAACGGACAATGTTGGAGCCGTCGGACAACCGCCCCTCGAACTGCGGATCGAGCAGCCATGAACCGCAGGTCAAAGCGCGCGCCTGATGGTCGGGAACGTGCCGGCCGAAAAACGGGCCCACCCGTGCGAGGGATTCGCCGCAGGCGCCGAAATCCATGGGACCCCCCGCGGGAATGTGAATGCCGATCGTCGGATCGTCTTTCCGCAGAACCGGAGCCCATTCCGTCCGCTTCAGCGCGATCATGCGCGGAACACCCTTCCCCCGCGGATCGATCGGATGGCCCCGAACGGCATCGTCCTCTTCCCGGTAGTCCGCCGTCCAGGCATCGGCGGGAAGGCCGGTTTGGCCGTCCGCCGCCAGCGCCAAACCGCTGGCATAAAACCGCATGCCCAACCCGGCCAACACCAGAACCCGGCCCGTCTCCCGGTTGCGCCAGGCATGAAAATCGTAACCGTAGGTTTCCATCTTGAATTGAAGCCGGCCGAGTTTGAAAATCCGCGCCCGCAGATGATGCTGCATCCAGCCCAGATTGGACAGGCCCCAGACGCGCTGTTTCCGGCGGTATTCCTCCACCCAGCGGGCAAAATCCGAGAACGTGTCTCGGATCACGTCATCCGAAATCCCGCGAGCCCGGTAGCGCAGAAGGGCGATGTCCAGAAGAGCCAGGACGACGATCGCAAATCCCATGCCCGCGGCCGGTGAAACGCCGGCCGCCACGGGCGGAAAACCGGCGCCCATGAAAGGCCATCGGGCATGGGGCGATTCCATGACCCAGCGGCACAGCCACAGGTACCGGCTCAAATTCTCGTCAACCCGAAGTTCCGGCAGCGCCCGACCCAGGGCGTCCTGAAAGGCGGCCGGCATGCCGAGCCAACGGGCATTCTCCTGATACCGAGCGTCATCCGGAAACGCGTGTTCCGAACCGGGGTACTCCGCCTGGCTCGCATCCCAGTTCTGCCGCAACGCCTCGTTCAGATCGCGAATGCCAAGCCGGGCGGCCAGGCTGTCAAGCCGTTCCACGGGTATCGATCTCCGTCAACTGCGGATCCCAGGGACGGCCCAGCGTGAGCCGGGCGCCCAGTGCGCGATAGACATCGGGCAGATCGAATTCGCGAAGGCACCCGCGGAGCATGGCGGAAAGCGGCCAGCGCGCCAGGTCTGCCTTCACCAGGTCCTCGTATGCGGGCAGGTAATCCATCAGCCACGCCTTCGGCCGCGCCGGATCCAGGAGCGCGGCAAAGGCAACCGTGATGCTGCCGATCCCCCGCCCGCACAGGGTGATGTCCGTCACGCCGTCGGCGCGGAGGAAATCGAGGCTCCGCAGCACGTCGTGAACGCGGCGGCCGAGCAGGCTTTCACCGAGCATCTCACCGGTGGACGCATAGAGGAAGTCGCTTCCATAGGGCGCCAGGAACGCGTCGTCGCCGCAGGTTTTGGCGCGGACCTCGCCGATACCGCGCGGGTCCACGGTGAAGAACGAGGTCGGCTCGCGGGTCAGCGCGCCGACCTCGCGAAGATGCCGCACGTCGTCGGGTCCCGATTCGTGGCCGACATAGACGATGGCCGGCCCAGCCGGCACATGCGCGCCGCTTCCGCCCGGGCTGAATGTGCAGACGACTGCCAGGTAATCCGGCTCTGTCTCCACGGCGAACTGGCTGTAAATTTTGAAACCGTCCCGCTCGCCGTCGGAGGCTGAGAGTATCCGGTAATGCGGAGCGCTCCTGGCGATGCGGACTCCCAATAATCGGGCGGCTCGCCGCGCTACGGTTTCCGCCGATGGTTTGCCCCGGCTGCGGCGCAACGCGGCGGCCGTGTCGCGGGTGAACTCCTGGATGCGGCGGCTGCCCGCGTTCACCGTGCTGCCGTTCGGCGTAGCCCAGAGCTCCGCATCCGGCCTGGCCGTGAAGGGCGCCTCTTGAGCATCGCCTTTCAGTCCCGCGTATTTCATGAAAAACGCGACCACGGCCTCGCGGTTCTCCGGCGAGAACCCATGTTCGGTCGGTCCGATGAAGCAGGACGCCGTGCCGCGCGAGCCCAGCAACCGATGCACGCGCGCCATCTCGTCCGCCGCCTTCCGGGTGTAGCGCACGTCGAAGAAGTCCTCGCGCTGCCCCAGGATGAGCGTGGGCCGCGGCGCGTAGGTCAACAGCAGGTCGGCCTGGTCGAGCCCCATGGCGAGGATGCCGGGCGGGTTCTGCTCGGCGTCGCTCGGCAGTTCGTTCTGCAGGTTGGCGCCGTAGGAGCAGATGAAGCAGCTCGGCGCCGCCATGGTCACGCGGGGATCGAGCGCGGCGACATAAGTGGAGAGCGTGCCGCCGCCGGAGTTGCCGGTCACGCCCACGCGAGCCGGATCCGCCTCGGGCCGGCTGAGCAGGTAATCCAGCCCGCGGATGGCATCCCACGCGCGCCAGAGGCCGAAGAAATCGCCGATCAGCGCCTGCTGGTTGCCCATGATGTTGTGGGCGTAGCAGAGCCCCGGGTTATCCTTCGCCGGCAGGTGCCCGAACTGGCCCCGCTCGCCCTGCTCGATCGGATCGAGGATCAGCGTGAGAAATCCTTTGCGCGCCAGGGCCAGGCACATGGCCTGGTAGTTCGCGTACTGCTTCCCGTTTCCCGAGTGACCACAGACCATGAGCACGACGGGATGTTTTTTTCCGTTCCGGCACATCTCCGGCACGTACAGGTTGGCCGAGACCAGGTTGGCCGGCCGGCTTTCGTAGAGCAGCTTTTCGATGGTGTAGCCGTCCCCTGCCGCCGTGCCCGTGATTCGGGTGTTGAGCGGCGTGCGGGCCGGAAACGGGCCGAACGAGCGCCGCACCGCGCGGCGGACCCGCGCCACATAGGCTTCCGCCTGTTTCCGGGTGCGGAGCGCGGCCAGGCGGGCCCCGCGCGCGTCCAGGAGCGCCCGCACCCGCGCCAGGAGCGCCTCGTGCACCATGTGGCCGAATCGATCGTGCTGGAGCATGCCGACCTCCTACTGCAACGGCGCCAGCGAAGCGCGCAGGCGGCTTGAACTTTCATGCAGTCCGCCGACGCGGTTGCGCGCCAGCCACTGGGCTTCGTGTTGGCGGATCAGGGTCAGCAACTCGCGGCGCAGGGGGCCGCGGTCGTCTTTCGGATGGAACCAGGCCAACCCGCGCCGGGAGGCATGCCGCGCCAACCCGATTGCCTGCCGGAATTCGGCCATCCACAGCGCGCCTTCCGGAGCGGCCGGCCGGGCCGCGCGAAGCTGCGCTTCCAGCTCGTCGAACCGGGCCACGCAGGCTTTCAGCATGGCCGGCCGCAAGGGCTCCAGCGCTTTCATCGGTTCCTTCAGGTTCCAGAACAGCAGGCGATCGAACAGGCTCCCGTTGCCGATATGGATCGGCACCCGATCCATGACGCGCCCCATGTCCAGGCTCACCCCGCCGAGGACGCCCGCCGTGTCGCGGTACACCAGTCGGTTGAGTGCCTCCGCGATGTCGGCCTTGCGGTTGGCGGCCAGGTTCCAGGAATAGGCCGCGCCGGCAGCGTAGCCCGGCCATGCCACGGGGAGCGTCTGGTGATGGCCGTTATCACCCCAGTCGGTGTTGAGGAATCCGCACGAGCCGTGCTTCAGTCCGTTGATCGCCGCATTTTCGAGGTTGGCCAGCATGTTGGTGGTGCGCCCCACGATCGAGCCCCAGCTCGACGTGCCGGGGCAGACGTAGAACGGCACGCCCGACTTCGCGAAGATCGCGGCCTGCTTGGCATACGGGTGGTCGGCCTCGTAGCCCCAGTCGAGGGCGATGATGTCCTTCGGCAGTTCCTTGACCAGTTCGGGCTGGTGCAGGATGATGTCGCCCCAGAACATCATGCGGCGGCCGCGCGCGGCGACCCGCTTGTGAATCTCCAGCAGGAAATCCAAGTACACCCGCGTCTTGCCCCGCTTCTCGCACTGCGGCTTGCTCCAGCCCATGCCCAGTTCCCAGGTCTCATCGCACCCGACGTTGAACAGGCCCGAACTGAAATTGGGCAGGAACTCGTCGTAAAGGGATTCCAGCAGGGCCAGGGTGGCCGCATTGGGTTTCAGCACCGAGCCGTGCGTGGTGCTGCCGCCCCAGGGATACGAGAAACCGTCCGGACACTCCGCGAGGTGCTTGTATTCCGGGTGGCGCAGCCATCGCTCGAAGTGGCCGAAGGAATTGAAGTTCGGCGTCAGCTCGATATAGCGTTCGCGGCACCAGTCGTCCACCTGCTGCACCTCCGCCGCCGTGAACGGCGAGGCGTCCGCCCAGACGGTCTCGTGGGCGGAGAAGGCGAACGTGTGCTCCATGTAGAGCTCCACGTGGTTGATCTTCATGGCGGCGAAGGTGTCGAGCATGCCGCGCAGAGACTCCATGGTCGGCACTTTGCACCGGGCCACGTCCAGCATCACGCCTCGCGACCAGAAATCGGGTTGATCCACGATGCGCCCCTCAGGCAGCGCCGCCCCGCACTGATCCAGCATCTGGGCCAGCGTCTGCAGCCCGTAATAGGCGCCCGGCTCCCCCGCGGCTTCGATCAGCACGCCGTCCGGCCCCACGGTCAGCCGGTAACCCTGCGGATGCCCCTCCTCCGCCACCACGATGCGCAGGAACACCCGGCCGGCGACAGGAAAGCCGGCCGTGACCTCCAGTCCCTTCGCGAACAAGCCGGAGAAACGGACGGCCAGGTCGCGCGCATGCTTGCGCAGGAGCGGCGAGAACTCGGAATCCACCAGGATCCAGCGGCACGCGTCGAACGAGCGGGGTTTGCGGTTTGAAAACTCGGCTTTTGCGGGAGCGGGAAACAGGACGGGTTTCATCAGAGGTCCTTTCAGAATGAATCTATACTCTATCGGGCTTTTCATTTTCCGTCAATTGTGACAAGATCGCCGCCAATTCGTTTTCACAGGAGAACCGGACCATGCCGAAGATCGCGCCACCCGAACCGTATGGACCCATCCCCACCCCGCGCCAACTGGCCTGGCATCGCCTGGAAACCTACGGCTTCCTCCACTTCACGGTCAACACCTTCACCGACAAGGAATGGGGCTACGGCGACGAGTCGCCCGACGTGTTCAATCCCACCGCGTTCGATGCCGACCAGATCGTGGAAACCGCGGCCCGGGGCGGATTGAAAGGCCTTATCCTGACCTGCAAGCACCATGACGGCTTTTGCCTCTGGCCCACGCAGGCGACCGCCCATTCCGTCGCCTCCAGCGCCTGGCTCAAGGGCAAAGGCGACGTGGTCCGCGCAATCTCCGACGCCTGCGCGCGGCACGGTCTCAAGTTCGGCACCTATCTCTCGCCGTGGGACCGCAACAATGCCGCCTACGGCGCGCCGGCCTACCTGGACGTTTACCGCGCGCAACTGCGCGAACTGCTCACCTCCTACGGTCCCTTGTTCGAGGTCTGGTTCGACGGTGCCAACGGCGGCGACGGCTACTACGGCGGCGCGCGGGAAAAGCGGTCCATTGATAACAAGACCTATTACGACTGGGCCAACACCTGGTCCATCGTGCGCAAGTTTCAGCCGGACGCCTGCATGTTCAGCGACGGCGGCCCCGACATCCGCTGGGTCGGCAACGAATCGGGATTCGCCGCCGATCCCTGCTGGTCCACCATGAGCAAGGAAGGACGCGTGCCCGGCCATTCGGACATCGAGCTTCTGCATCACGGCGCGCGGAACGGCAAGGACTGGCTGCCCGCCGAATGCGACGTCTCGATCCGGCCGGGCTGGTTCTACCACCCCGCCGAGGACGCCAAGGTGCGCACGCCCGACAACCTGATGGAACTGTATTTCAAATCGGTGGGACGCGGTGCCAACTTCCTGCTCAATCTCCCGCCCGACCGGCGCGGCCTGATCCACGAGCACGACGCGGCCTCGCTCAAAACGTTCAAGCAGCGGCTGGATAAACTGTTCGCCATCGACCTCGCACGCGGTGCGGTCACCGCCGGGCCGGCCCGCGGCAACGATCCGGCCTATGCGGCCGGTCACCTGGTCGACGGCAAGGCCGACGCCTACTGGTGCACGGACGACGCCGCGCTCACGCCCGAGGTCGAGTTGAAGTTCCGGCAGCCCGTCACCTTCTCAGTCCTGAGCCTGCGCGAATATCTGCCGCTCGGCCAGCGGGTGGACGCCTTCGCGCTCGACGCGTGGCAAGACGGCGCGTGGAAGGAGGTCGCGAAGGCCGAGGCCATTGGCAACCGGCGCCTGCTGTCATTCGAGCCCGTCAGCACCGACCGGGTTCGCCTGCGCATTACGGCCGCGCGGGCTTGTCCGGCAATTCAGGAGCTTTCGCTCTATCAAGGAAAGCCATGAAAAAGAGCATGACGTCGAAGGACCGGGTGCTGAACGCCATTCACCGCCGTGAACCGGACCGCGTCCCGCTCAACTATTCCGCCAACCCGGGAATCGATGCCCGGCTTAAGGCCCATTTCGGGCTTAAAGAAGACGACTACGAGGGCTTGAACCGGGCGCTGGGCGTCGATTTCCGCGGCGTTTGGGCTGGTTATACGGGCCCGAAACTGCATGCGGACATCCCCGAACGCGGCGTCCAGGTAGACGACTGGGGCATTCATCGCCGGTTGATCGAGCATCCCGCCGGCGGCTACTGGGACTATTGCGACTTCCCCCTGCGCGACGCGACCGAGGAACAGATCGCCGCGTGGCCCATGCCCAACCCCGACCATTTCGATTTCAGCGGAATCGCCGAGGCGTGCCGGAACCAGCGCGAATACTGCATCGTAGCGGGCGGCGCGGGCATTGGCGACATCATCAACAGTTCGGGCATGCTCCGCACCATGGAGCAGACGTTGGTGGACCTGATCACCGACGATCCCGCCGGCCTGCTCCTGGCCAAGCGGCGGACCGACATTTATCTGAAGATGCTGGAGCGCACCATCGAGGCTTCCAAGGGCGGCATCGACCTGCTGTGGATGGGCGAAGACCTGGGCACCCAGATCGCCCCCATCATCAGCCTGGACCTGTACCGCAAGCACATCAAGCCCCTGCACAAATGCTTCATCGACATGGCGAAAAGCTTCAACGTGCCGGTCATTATTCACACCTGCGGATCGAGCAGTTGGGCGTACAACGATTTCATCGAGATGGGCGTTGCCGCCGTGGACACGCTCCAGCCCGAAGCGGCCGACATGTCGCCGGCTTACCTGAAAAAAAAGTTCGGTCATCGCCTGGCTTTCCACGGATGCATTTCCACGGCGGAGCCGATGACCCACGGCTCGACGGACCAGGTGCGGGAGTATTGCCGGAACACGCTGGATATCATGATGCCGGGCGGCGGCTACCTGATGGCGCCCACGCATTCGCTCCAGGACAACACGCCGGTGGAAAACGTGCTGGCCATGTACGAGATTGGAAAGACGCATGGCCGCTACGCATAGGCACTGGGACTGGGCCACGCTGGCTGGCTTCGGCTCCATCCTGCTCTGGAGCACCAGCGTGGCGCTGTCGCGCCGCTTGAGCGAGGCGCTCGGCCCGCTCGGAGCCGGCGCCACCGTGTTCGGCTTTTCCGGGATCCTGTCCCTGCTCTACATCGAAATCGTCCGCCCCCGGGAAACGCTGGGCATCCTGCGCGGGTTGGCCACCTGGCGGGCGCTCGCGTGCGGCTTCCTGTTCGTGCTCTACAGCCTTTCCTATTACCTCGCCATGGGCCTGGCTCAGGACAGGCTTCAGGCCATCGAGATCAGCCTCCTGAACTATGTCTGGCCGGCCATGACGGTCCTGTTCTCGCTGTGGCTCCTGCCCGTGCGGGCGTCCTGGTTCATCTATCCCGGCATGACCCTGGCCATGACGGGCGTCGTGCTGGCCCAGACCTCCGGCGGGCGCATCACGTGGGCCTCGTTTGCGGGAAACCTGTTGGAAAACCCGGTGGCTTATCTCGGCGGACTATCAGCCGGGCTCACCTGGGCGCTCTATTCCGTGCTGACACGGCGCTGGGGCGCGGACTCCGGCAACCGCACGCCCGTCTTCCTGCTGGCCACCGGCATTCTGCTCGCCCTCATGCGGCCGGCCTTCGCGGAACACGCGATTGTCCTTTCTCGGCGGACGATCATCGAAGCGGTGGCCATGGCGTTGTTCACCGCCCTCGCCTACGTGTGGTGGGATGTCGCCATGCGCCGCGGCAAGGTCGTGATCGTGGCGTCCGTCTCCTACGCCACCCCCCTGCTTTCCGTCCTCGTCAGTTGCGCCTACCTGGCGGTGGCGCCCGATCCGCGCGTCTGGTTCGCCGGCGCCATGATCGTGGCCGGCTCTCTGGCCAGCGGACGAGCCGTCCGATCCTCAACACGCCCCTTATGATCCGTTACGACGACACCACCCACGTTCTTCTGCTCGGCGTTCAGGACCTGCTGAGCGCCCCGCTCGCTCCCGCCTCCCGTGACCGGGGTTCCGCGTCGCTACGCATGATGGCCGGCTCGCGCGTCCATGCCGGCGTCCGGCAGGAGAATTCGCCGGACGACGTACGCACCGAAGTGCCCGTCTCAACCGGTTTTGAGCACCGCGGATTGACTGTGCGCATCGAAGGGCGAATCGATCGCATCCGACGCCGGGCCGGCGCCGTCGAAGTTGAGGAAATCAAGTCCCTCCTGCAACCCGGCGTCGGCACGGACGCCTGGAGCCTTGATCCTGCTCACGCCGAACAGGCCGCTTTTTACGCGCTCCTTTTAACGCGCTCCGGCACCCCCGTACACGCCTGTCGGGTGATCTATATCGAAGCCACCAACGGCGCCACCCGCGCTTTCGAGGCGCCGTTCGATCCGGAAACGACCGGCCGCCTGATGATGGAGCGGCTCGACATCCGGATCGACGAGGTCATGCAGGAGGCCGCGCACCGCCGCAAACGCCGCGCCCTGGCATCGGCCCTTCGCTTTCCACATCCGAAACCGCGCGAGCCTCAGACCGTCCTCGTGCGCGACATTGCAAGCGCCTGTGAAGCCGGGCGCATCATGATGTGTTCCGCTCCCACGGGTATCGGCAAAACGGCGGCGGCGCTTTACCCCGTCGTCAAGCGGGCCCTTGAAACCGACGGGATCGTTTTTTTTCTCACCTCGCGAATTTCTCAACAGGAACTGGCCCTGCGCACCCTTGCCGGCATGCTGCCCGACAACGGCGGCGCGCTCGCGGTTCAAATCACAGCCAAAGAACGCTCCTGCCCCTTTGACGATTGGCAATGCGTGGAGGGACGCTGCCCCCACATCGATAACTTCCAGGGCCGACTGCTCGCCTCCGGCGTCGAAGACGCCCTGAGCCGCAAGGCGGTTCTGACGGGCAAGGCGATCACCCGGTTGGCGCTCGACGGGAACCTGTGCCCGTTCGAAACCACCCTGGCACTTGCCCGCAAAGCCACCGCCATTGTGGCGGACTACAATTACGTCTTCCATCCCGGCGTGGCCCTGAAAATGCTGCTGGAAAACCGGGGGCGTCCGCTTTACCTCATCGTGGACGAGGCGCACAATCTGCATGCCCGCGTGTCCGATTTTTATTCGCCCCGGCTCGACATCGAGGCCTTGGATCGCATGGCCACTGTCTGCCTGGGCCAGGAATCGGAAGCCCTTCGCGCAACCGGACAGATGCTCGACGCCGTCTGCCGTCATCATCGGGCCGCCTGGACTGCGCTGCGGGAAGAAAACGGGGAACGCGCCTGTTTCACCGCCGATATTGACCGCCACTTTTTCGAGACGATTCAAACCACCTTGGAAAGCGTGTTCTACAACTGCTTCCTGGCCCTGGCCGGCCGCCCTCCGCTCTTCCCGCGGGCTCGGGGAAAAACGGGCGAGGGAGGCCGATTGAGCCCGGATCCCCTCCTCGAAACGCTGTTCAATCTCCGCACGTTCTGCTTGTGCGCGGCGGCCGACCCCCTGCTCTTCGCCACCCTTTACGAAAAAGAAAGCCTGCGCATGCTCTGCCTGAGCCCCGCCGTTTTCGTCCGCCAGCAGGCGTCGCGATTCGCTTTCACCCTGTACATGAGCGCCACCATGACTCCTTTTGCGTATTACGCCCGCATGCTGGGCGTGGAGGAAAGCGCCGCCGTCACGGTGGAACTGCCTTCCCCCTTTCCCCGCGAGAACCGGCTCATCCTGTCCGTGTCATCCGTCGACACCTCCTTCAAGGCGCGGGGACGGGACGCCGAATCCATCGCCGCGCTGATTATCCGCACGGTCGCGCTGCGCAAGGGCAATTACCTGATCTTTTTCCCGAGCTTTGCCTTTCGCGACCTGGTGACGGGCCTGTTCCCCGAGGGCGATTATGAGGTCATCCTCCAGAAGCCGGCCATGAAAACCGAATCCGTGCTCAAGCGACTGGCGGACAACCGCGACGGCACCCTGCTCCTCTGCGGGGTTCAGGGCGGCGTCTTCGCCGAAGGCGTCGATTATCCGGGTCATCTGGCGATCGGCGCCTTCATCGTCGGGCCCGGCCTGCCCATGGTCTGCCCGGAGTTGAAAATACGGGAAGCCCATTACGAGGCGCAGGACGGAAAAGGCAAGGGATTCGAGCTGGCCTATGTTACGCCCGGCGTGGTGCGCGCCGTCCAGGCGGGCGGGCGCGTGATCCGTTCGGAAACTGACCGTGGATTCGTGATGCTGATCGGGAAACGGTTCCAGAATAAATTATACCGGAACAAGCTCCCCGAATTCTGGCGGGATGAGCTGGTCGAAGCGGAGAACCCCGTGGAACGAGTGGCCGCCTTCTGGCGGGGAAACGACGCTTGAAAGGCTCCCGATTTCAGCGGGTGTTGGCGGAGGCGCGATCAAACTGAACGGTCATTTTACGGTGAAACAGGCCTTCCCGGACATGTCGGTTGTCCAACGCGAACCGGACCGTATAGGTCAGCCCGCGCGTTTCATCCCGGGCCGTGAAACGGCCGCTCACCTGCCGACGATTCCAGCCGAATTCGGAAAGACCGGCCCACTCCAGAGGCCAGACTAGAAAAATCGGCAGCAGTTCCGAGTCGATCACCTCATCAGGCAACTCGCGCGTGTACAGGATTTTGGCGTCATCCAGAACGGTCGCCCGCACCGGCAGGGGCGGTCCGATCAACTCCAATTCCTGGGCCAATTCCCCCATCGTGCCGTCTATATCGTCATCATCCTCAAGGTCCGCCAATTCATCCTCGAACAGGCCGACCGGATTGAGCAGGTCGGGCACGAGAAGGTCATCACACGGCCCTTCCACGATCAACCCGTTGGCGCCCGGAAAATCCTCGGTCACCTCGTCCAACAGTCCGGACCAGAACTTGACGGCGGAGTTATCATAAACCGCGCCGTCAATGCTCCATGACGCGGCTCCAACAGGAACCGCACATGAACCGGGAGTGGATTCGCTCAGCAATCGCGACATGACTGAAATTCCTTTCCTGTATCATGATACAAAAACCGCCATCTCGTTCAAAGCGAAAACGAACCGGGGTTTCGGATTCATGATGCCATTTCAAGGTTTTCCCGCCGCTTGCCAATTCGACGGCAGGATGGCATACTAACAGGCGTGTTCGGGAATGAATGATGGAGGAACTCGAGATGGCGGATCAAGACCAGGAGACGGAAGTGGAGGTGCTGAACGCGCCTGACACGTCGTCGGAAGCGCCGAAACCGGAAGACAAAATCATTGTGCCGGCTCGCAACCTTTTCCCCAACGTGCTCCCCCTGCTTCCCCTGCCAAGTCGTCCCGTTTTCCCCGGCATGGTGGTGCCGCTCGCGATGGAGGATCGCTATCACCCCCTGATTGCGGAAATCACACGGTCCCGCAGCAAATTCGTGGGCCTGTCGCTCGTGCGCCGGAAAGAATCCGGCGACTTGCCCCAATTTCCCAAGTCCGGCGATTTGTATCCGGTCGGCGTCACGGCCGAAATTATTCAGGCCGGACGTCTCGACGATAACGGTCCGGCGCAAATTGTCGTGGCCGCGCTCGGCCGGTTTACGATCGAGCGCATCGTGACGGAGGAGCCGTTTGTCCGGGCCGAGGTGCGCCACCTCATCGAGCCCGAGATGGTGCATAACAACGAACTCAAGGCGTATGCGCAGTCCATTCTCTCCTCTCTCAAGGAACTGCTGAACCTGAATCCTCTTTTCAAGGAGGAACTCCGGCTGTTCCTCTCCCACTCCAGCCTGAACGATCCCGGACGGCTGGCGGATTTCGCCGCCGCCCTGACCACGGCCGACGGCGCCGAACTGCAGCAGATCCTCGAAACCTTCAGCATCCGCGAACGCATCGAAAAAGCGCTCGCGCTGCTCACCCGCGAAGTGGACATTTCCAAACTCAAGGTCTCCATCAACAAGCAGATCGAGGAAAAGCTCACCAAGCAGCAACGGGAGTTTTTTCTCCGTGAACAGCTCAAAACCATCAAAAAGGAACTGGGGATCGAGAAGGAGGGGAAGGAAACCGAAATCGACCGTTTCCGCAAACGACTGGACGGCCTCACGCTCAGCGACGAAGCCTCCAAACGGGTGGATGAAGAACTGGGAAAGCTGGGCGTTCTCGAACCCGCCTCCCCCGAATACGCCGTCTCGCGGAACTACCTCGATTGGATCACGTCCCTGCCTTGGGGGATGGAGTCCAAAGACACCCTGGACATTAAAAAGGCTCGCGCGATTCTGGATTCCCAGCACTACGGGCTGGAGGATGTCAAGGAACGCGTTCTCGAGTTCCTGTCCGTCGGCATTCTCAAGGGCCGCATCTCGGGCTCGATCATCTGCCTGATCGGACCTCCGGGCGTAGGCAAAACATCCATCGGCCAGGCGATTGCCCAGAGTGTCGGACGCAAGTTCTACCGCTTTTCTCTCGGGGGCATGAGGGACGAAGCCGAGATCAAGGGACATCGCCGCACCTATATCGGGGCCATGCCCGGCAAGTTCATTCAAGCCCTCAAATACTGCGGCACCTGCAATCCCGTGATCATGCTCGACGAGGTGGACAAGATCGGTGCCAGTTTTCAGGGTGATCCCGCCTCCGCGCTGCTCGAATTGCTGGATCCCGAACAGAACAAGGATTTTCTC
>CAZSUH010000039.1:0-24346 GCA_964609905.1 uncultured Verrucomicrobiota bacterium | reverse complement strand
CCAGCGTGATCCAGCAGTCGGGCTGCAGCCGCTCCCCGATCGCGCTGATCACGTCTCGGAACACGGGCCCGTTTTCCAGGAGCGTCAGCACCGTGCCGGAGATGCGGGAGAGCCGGGCGTTGACCTCCAATCCCCGCTCGATCTCCCGCGCCAACGCCTGGCAGCGCGCCAGGCTCTCCCGCTGCGTCCGCAGGGCCGCCGTCTTGCGCTGGTAATCGCGATACCCGCCCAGCAGGCTGACGCCCAGCACCAACCCCGCCAGCCCCGCCGCCGCCAGCCAGTATTTCTTCTGGCGCCGCAGCATCACCGCTTCGCGCAAATCCGCCGGCAACAGGCTCACCGTCGGCCGGGCTTCTCCCGTGCCGATCAGCGCCAGGCCGCAGGCCACCGCGTACGGCGCCGGATCCGCCGCGTTCTCGCGTCCGGGCAGGCCCGGCATGACCCGCACGTCCATCCCCAGCTTGTAGGCCAGGAACCGGTCCAACCCCTTCAACTGGCTGCCCCCGCCCGACAGCACGAGTTGCACGGGCTGATCCCCCGCGAGCTGGAAAAAGCTCTTGTAGATGGCCAGGCACGACTTGAATTCGGCCGCCCACGCCTCCGCGGCGGCGTTCAGCGCCTCCTTCTGCCCCGGCTCCGGCGACTCGATGCCCGAGGCAATCTTGATCGGCTCCGCCTGCGAGGCCGTCAGCCGCCGCGCCTTGGCCAGCGAATCGGTGAAAAACTGGCCGCCCACCCCGAAACTGCGCGCAAACCGGATACCGCCCGCGACGCCGATCGCCAAATCCGTGCCGCCCTGGCCGATGTCGGCGTAAACCGTCACCGCCCCATGGCCCGCGTGCAGCGCCGCCTGCGCGTGGAAGGCCGCAACGGGAGTCGGCGCCACATCCACCACGTCCACGCCCGCGGCCCGCGCCACCGCCAGGGCCTCCTCGGCTTTGTCCGCCCGCACCAGCGCGATCAGGAAACGGCGCGTCTCGTCCTCCGCCGCGATCGGGGCATACCCGTACAGCATCGATTCCGTCGAGATTTCACTGAGCCGCGCAATCTCCATGGCCACGGCTTGCTCGGCCGGCCGCGGATCCTGCGGCGGCAGCGCCACCGTCTGGAACAACACCGTCAGGCCCCGCAGCCCGATCACGCAGGGCTCCCCCTTGAACCCGAGCTGCTCCAGCCACCGGGCGATCATCGCGGCCGTTTCGGCGCCCGCCATGCCGGCCGGCAGGCGCAACGTCTCCACGTGGGTCACCGTGAACGCGCCGCCGCGCATCACGGCGCGCACCGCCTTGACGGCATGCTGGCCGATGTCCAGGCCGATCACGGTTTTATAGACAATTGGATCCATGATTCCAAACGGCTTATTTCGGAGCCGATCCCGGTTCGGGGATGTAAAGCGGCACCAACTCCTCGCCGGTCTCGGCCAGGATCCGCGCGGTGACGAAAATCAGCAGGTTTTTCTGATCGTTGCTCTTCACGTCATGCCGGAACAGCGCGCCCAGGAAGGGAATCGATCCCAATATCGGCACCCGCGTTTGCTCCTTCCCCTCGGTCGCCGTGATCAGCCCGCCCATCGCCACCGTCTCGCCGCTATGCACCGCCACCTTGGTTTCCACCTCGCTGCGCCGGAAGATCGGAAGCTTCAACACCGACAGGCCGGCATTTGGCTCGTTTTCGTTGTTGTTATTATTGTTATTGTTGTTGTTTTCGTCATTGTTTTCGTTGTTTTGATCATTGGCGACGTTGTAGTATTCCCAGCGGACGAACTCGCTGATCTCCGGCTTGAGCGTCAGGGACACCGTCTGCCGGTCCGCGCCCACGCTCGGCGTCACCTCCAGCATGATGCCCAGCTCTTCCTTGGTCGGCTCGCCTTCGGGCACCAGTTGGCTCACATACTGATTCTGGCCGTTTTCATTCTGGCCGTTGGCCACTTCCTGCAACACGAAATTATCGAAGTAGAGGAAGTCCTCCCCCACGCGGATCCGGGCCGGTTGATTGTTCAGCGTCGTCACGCGCGGCACGGACAGGGTCCGGGATTTCCCCGATTTTTCCAGGGCCTGGATCACCACGTTGAACATCGCGTCGTTCAACAGCCCGTAATAGGCAACCGACGCGTCCAGCGCCGGCGTGACCACATTCCCGGGCTGCATGATCTTGCCGCCCTTCAGGATCGCCTGGGGATTGGCGTGGCTGCTCGACCGGAAATAGAGATCCGAGGTTTCCCAGTTGACGCCCAGTTCGCGCAGATCGCTCACCCCCGTGCTGATGAAGCGGGCCTCGATCAGCACCTGCGGCGGCACCACGTCCAGGACCTCGATCAGGTCCTCGATCAGCCGCAGGTTGTCCCGCGTGTTCTTGGCGATCAGCACGTGCGAATCCTTGTCGAACATCAGGTCCGCGCCCGTGGTTTTGGGCACGAACTTGTCGATGGCGGCGATCAGGCTGATACCCGCGCCGTCATCCCCCGCCTTTTCGATCGAGGCAATGCCCTTGCGCAGCTTGTAGAGCCGGGTCTGCATCGGCACGCTGTCCGTGGCGTCCGTCCGCTTGGTGACCCAGAGCATCGATTCGCCCACGTAAAAGCTCACGTCCAGGTTGCGCGCCGCAAAGTCCAGCACCTCGCGCAACGGCACGTTCGTCACGCTGATGCTCATCGTCTGCCCGCCGCCCAGCGCGTCGTCGGCGATCATGTTGATCTTCTTGCCCGGTCCCGCGGACTGAGACAGCCCCATGATGAACGCGGTCAGGTCCGCCCCTTCCAGCGTCAGGGTCACCGGCAATTGGAGCATCGCTTCCGCCGGGTTTTTCGGCAGACGGATCGGGGCGGGCGCCGGCTCGATGACCCGGCGGGCGCCGTAGGAATCCGGCACTTTCTTTTCGCCATCCACCTCCTGGTCCATCTGTTTCTCATGCAGGGGCAGGGCCGGCTTGAGCTCCTGTTCCCGATGGGTCAGCATCCGGTCCAGGATGGAGGTGCGCAGGGCTTCAAGCCCCGGCTCGTCGGGATTCAGGCGCGCCTGCTGGGCCAGGCTCAGCATGGCCTCGCTATACTTCCCCGCATCGCGCTCCACGCGCGCCTTGGCCATCAGGGACGACTCGGGTCCCTTTTTCGCGTCCGCCGCCGGCTGCGGCGCCGTGGCCGGCGCGGGGGTTCCGCAGCCCGCCGGGCCCAGCGCCGCCGCCAGCAGGCTCAGCGCCAGAAACGCGTGCCGCACGTTGCCTTGCAATCCCGTTCTCGTCATGGTCGTCTCTCCGCCGTGGACGCGTCAACCGAACGCTTTATTGTTCTTCCATCTCGCTCATCGGCACTTCCCACCTGAAAGGCGCATGAAAAATGTTCCCCGCATACGCGGCCACGATCGTCAACCCGTTTTTCTCCTTGTTGACCGGATCGTACCATGTTCGACTTTCCCAGTGATGAAAACAGCGGATCATCGGAAATTGAACGGGATTGTACGGGCCGTTCGACTCGACGTCGCCGCTCAATAGCTGCGCGGTTTTCACCTGCTTCCAGGTCGCCCCGTCCGGCGCGTTCGTAACATAGCTCTTGTAGTTGCCCCACTGCGTGCACAGATGCCCGTTGAACTCGTATTGATAACTGCAGGGGCGGTTCGGATCGTCCGTCTCGTCGTAATCGCCGATCCAGTCCGCCAACACGTCCGGCCGCGACCCTTCCTTCCCCTGGCTCTTATCGGTCCGGCACAGATAAGATCGGGGTTGGGTGATATATTTGCCGCTCAGGTCCGACAGCCAGTTCGGCATCTGGTCATTGCCGAAATCCTGCCGGTACATGGTCAGGGCCAGGGCGAACTGCTTGAGGTTGTTCTCGCAGGTCGTCTGGTTCCCGCGCTCCCGGGCGCGCGCAAACGCCGGCAACAACAAGCCGGCCAGCACGCCGATGATCGCAATGACGACCAGCAACTCGATGAGGGTGAATCCGTTCGAGCGTGTTTTCATAACGGGCGGGCGGCGGGTTGATGCGGGACTTTCGGCATTCCACTAATCAAGAATAGGCGCATTGCCGGCCGGATGCAACGCAATTCATGCGTTTTACAGTAGCTTTTTCACGCAAAGACCGGTATCTTGAAAATTCCATGAGGCTCCGGTTTTACCCCATGATCCTGGCCGCCGCCTGCGCCACCGGACAAACGGCGAAAGCCGTCTCCCCCCGCTGGGCGCACACGGGCTACCCCTGCCGCGTCCGGTTCTCCCTCCCGGCCGGTGCCAACGCCACGGCGCTCCTCCCCTTCTATCACGCCGATCTCGGCTTCGAGCCGGACGCCTTCCGCATCCACGGCCCCCCGCCCGACTACCCGCTCCTGCCCTGGCGACGGCTGGGCCGCTCCCCCGACCGTACGCTGGCGCTCATCCAACTTCCCGGCGACACCCTCCCCCCCAACACGCCCATCCTGGCCTATGCCGCCCCCGCCGGCACGCCGCGCCAGGACGAGCGGCCGGACCTGGAGCCGCCCTTCCCCATCCGCGCCTCCTTTTTCAGCCTCCGCGGACACGGCACGCCCGACACCCTGCCGCGCCTCACGTACATGCTGCAGGCCGCTCCCCGGCCCACCCGCGTGACACCGGTCCGGGAATTCCCGCCGGACCTGCCCCCGGAAGGCCGCTCCGCGCTGGTCCAGTTTCACGCGTTCGTGCTCTGTCCCGAAAACGGAACCTACACCTTCCGCGCTTCCGACGGCGCCCCCCTGTTCCTGTTCCTGAACGACCGGCCCGTCTCGAATGCCGACGCGCGGGTCCGGGGCCCCGACTGCGTCGAACTCCGGCTGGTGACCGCCACGCCCAACGGCCAGAGCCGGGTCCGGCTCGACTGGAAACCGCCGGGCGCCGCCGCGTTCCAGCCCATCCCCGGCTCCGCCTATGCCGGGGCCGCGCTCGCGCGGCCCCGCAAACTGGAGAAACTCGACCGCACCCTGCAGCCCCAGTTCGAGGCCGACTGCAAGCCCCCCTACGCCTTCCGCGGCCTGCCCGGCGTCTTCTACCCGCTCCAGCTCACGGACCGCAGCGAGAACTGGCTGCCGTACGCCATGACCCGGTCCTGGACGTTTTCCAACGGCGCCACCAACGCCGCCGCCTCGCCCGCGCTTACCTTCACCAACCCGGGCCCCCACACCGTCACGCTGACGCTGGAGGATGAACTCGGCTTTTCCAACTCCCTGACGCATGCGGTCGGCTGGGACCCCGCCGCCATCCCCCGGTTTTACCAGCTCGCGGCCACGCCCTTTCCCATGGCCGCCGCCTGGTTCCGCGCCGATACGCTCGAACCCGCAATCGCAACCCAGGGCAACTGGCCCGTTGCCTGCGACATTCTCCTCACCGCCACCCTGCGACGGCTGAACGGCGCCGAGGAGGTCCGAACCTTTTCCATCCCCCCCTCGCATTCCCCCCGCGTGACCCGGCTTGGCGCCTGTCCCGCCGGGGAGTTCGACTCCCTCGCGTGGACGGTTTCGCACCACGGCGTCGCCCTCACCAACGGCCGCTTCGCCGCCTGGCAGTCCCCCTTCCCGAAAGGATCACCCCGACTGGCGTGCGACCGGCTTGAGGACGCAACCGGCCACACGCTCCTCTTGGTGACCCCCCGACGCCGGCCCGACCTTTCCACGTCCGCCGTCGCGTCGAACGCGCCGCTCATTCTGATCGACGACTTTCTCACCGCGCCGGCGGCGCCGTCTCCCGCCGGCACGCCCGACGGTTTTGCGGCGCTGCTCGCGGAATTCCTGAACGATCCCGTCCAGGTCCGACCTCTGTCCGACTGGCGCGAGGCGGCGGACGCCTCGAAACCGCTCCTCAAGTTGGTCGAAGCGCCGGCGTTCGCCGGCGCGGAACCGGCCCGCCTCTTTCTCGCAATCGGCGGCCAGGACTGCGCCGCGGGCATCGCGGCCGACTCGTTTGAACGCCAGGCCGCCGCACTCACGGACCTGCTCCTCGGCGCCGGCCACACCGTCACCTGGCTCACCCCGCCTCCGTTCCCCAACCGGGCCGACAAGGCGCGCCAGTATGCGGTGGCCATCCGCCGCGTGGCCGAATCCCGTAACCTCCCCGTGGCGGATCTTTACACGCTTTTCGCGGGCGCGGCGCCCGACGGCGCCGCGCTCTTCGACGACCTGTTTTCCGAGTTCCTCTCTCCACACGGCCGCCGCCTGGCGGCGGAACGACTGGCCGAACGGATGCGGCGCCCGGCGCCCGGAGAACCGCCCCGTGAACCCTGATCCCCTCGCCCTTGCGCGCCGGCGGCCCGAGCTGAGCGCGGCCCAGCCGTTCTGGCGCAGCCAGCTCGCGGTCGTCGCGGCCGGCGCCGGTCTGTTCCTGGCGCTCGGGCTCCAGTCCCCGCTCGCGGCCGGCCGGCTTTTCGTGGGCATCGCCACCGTGCTCTACCTGCTCATCTCCGGCTACAAGCTCCTGCTGATCTACTGCTCGGTGCGCTTCGACTCCGAAATCCGCATCGCCCCCGATGCGCTCGCGGCGCTGGACGAACGCAGCCTGCCGGTTTACACCATCCTCATCCCCCTGTACCACGAATCCGAGTCCGTCCCCTCGCTGGTCCGCTCCCTCCGCCGCCTCGATTACCCGCGCGACAAGCTGGACATCCAGCTCCTGCTCGAAGAGGACGACGCCCGGACGCGCGAGGCCGTGGACGCGATCGAGTTGCCGCCCGAATTCCGGCGCACCGTGGTTCCGGTCTCGCAGCCCCGCACCAAGCCCAAGGCCTGCAATATCGGCCTCGCGCTCGCGCGCGGGGAGCTGCTTGTCATCTACGACGCCGAGGATCAGCCCGAGCCCGACCAGCTCAAAAAGGCCGCGGCCGCCTTCCGCGCCTGCCCGCCCGAGGTGATCTGCCTCCAGTCCAAGCTGAACTTTTACAATCCCCGCCAGAACATCCTGACCCGTTTCTTCACGGCCGAATACTCCGCCTGGTTCGACCTGTCCCTGCCCGGCCTTTCGAGCCTCCGCACGGTCATGCCGCTCGGCGGCACCTCCAACCACTTCCGCACCGCGGCCCTGCGCGAGCTGCTCGGGTGGGACGCCTTCAACGTGGCCGAGGATTGCGACCTCGGCATCCGCCTCTGCCGGTTCGGGTGGCAAACGCGGATGCTGGACACCACGACCTGGGAGGAGGCCTGCGGCGACGCCGGCTTCTGGATCCGCCAGCGCACCCGCTGGTTCAAGGGCTACATGCAGGCCTGGCTCGTGCACACCCGCCGGCCCCTCGCCCTCTGGCGCGAGCTCGGACCGGTCCACACGCTCCATTTCATCATGCTGGTCGGCGGCATGCTGTTCTGCCTGCTCGCCAACCCCATCTTCTGGACCTTCACGGCCTTCTGGTTCGTCCGGCAACTGCAGGCGCTGGACGCGCTCTTTCCGCCCGCCCTGTTCATGATGGGATCGTTCTGCCTCTTCGCCGGCAATTTCGCCTTCGTCTACGCCGGCGCGCTCGGCTGCTACCGCCGCCGCTACTTCGACCTCGTCAAGTTCGCGCTGCTCATGCCGCCCTACTGGCTGTTCATGAGCATCGCCGCCTGGCGCGCGCTCGTTCAACTGGTCGTCAACCCGTTCATCTGGGAGAAAACCCGCCATGGCCTCTCGGGCCGGAAAACTTAGCCTCCTCCCGCTCGCGGCGCTGGCCCTGGCCGCGTTCGGAGCCGCCGCCTGGGTCGGCGCCGACTCCGTGCCCCTCGCGCCAGATGCCGCCATCCGCGAAGCGTTGTGCCGCCGGATCGCCCTGGGAGTCACCGAGGGCCGGCAGGGCCTGGTCAGTTCCGCCTGGTTCGCGCCGCTGCCCACGCTGCTGCGCCTGCCGTTCGTCTTCCTGCTGCCCGACTCCCTCGCCGGCCTGCCCTCCCGGCTGGTGAGCCTGGCCTTCGGCCTGCTCACCCTGGCCGCCCTCGGCCGCACCGCCTGGCGCTGGGCGGGCAGCCTCCCCGCCGCGCTGATCGTGCTCGGGCTCGCGGCCCATCCCGCCTTCCTCACCGCCTGCCTGGACGGGGGCGACGCCACCACCGCGGCCTGCTTCACCCTCCTCTGCGCCGCCTCCTGGGTCCGCTGGGCCCTGGAGGACCGGCTCACGCACCTGGTGCTGATGAGCCTCGCGGCCGCGCTGCTGGTGCTCACCCGCTTCGAGTTGCTGGCCTGGGCCGCCGTGGGATTCGCGTTCGTGCTCCTGCACGAGGCCGCGGCCCCGCGCCTGCCCGCCCAACGCCAAGCCCTCCTCATCCTCGGCCTGCTCCCCTGGGCCTACGGCGTCAGCCTCTGGGTGCTGGGCAACTGGCTGATCATGGGCGATGCGCTCTATTTCCTCCGGGGCATCCCCTTCATCCAGGCTGCGCCGGACCGGCCGTTCCCCTCGCCGGCGTTCCCGATCGCGAACCCCGGCTGGTGGATGCCCCTCCTCTTCCCCGTGTTCCTCCTGCCCGCCACCCTGCTGAAACGGGAATTCGCGGGCCTCGCGCTGGCGCTGCTGGCCGGCGCGGCAATCGCACTTGCCGCGGGCCTGGACACCTTGGCCTGCCTGTGGGACGCCCCTGTCATTCTGCTGCCCGGCCTGACGCTCGCCTTCCTCGCCCTGGCCCGGCTGGCGGGCCAGGCGCCCGTCCGCCGCCCGTCGATCCGGCTCGCCGTCGCCGCGTTCGCACCCCTCCTGCCACTCGTGCTGCTGGCGATGCAGCCGGCGGCCTGGCCGTCCGGGCCCGCCGGCCTTCCCCCGCTCCGGGAGGAGAACCGCGCCCTGCTGGCCGGGATCCGGGAGAAGATTGCCGACCGACTGCCGTTCGCGCGCGTCTACGTCTGCGGCTACGATTCGTTCCCGGCGCTGGACAGCGGCGCGGATCCGCTTTTCCTGAGAGAACTGGATTTCGATTTCCAGCGCGCCCGTCGGGAATACAAGGGCCATGCCCTCTTCCTGCTGGTGCCGAAGCCCGATGGCCGCAACGCCTCGGAAAGCATTCACCGCAAGTTCCCCGGCATCTATGCCGCCGGCTTCGCGAACACCCTCTACACCGGCGACTGGGACCGGTGGAGGCTGTTCGAGCTGGTCGATAAACCCCGCGAAGAGGAGCCCTGACCCCATGATCCGCACCCGATTCCTTGCCGCCCTCGCCGTCGCCGCGCTCGCCTTCGGTGCGACGACCCTCAACCGGCTCAACAGCGCCCGCGGCGAGAACGCCGGCCTGCATCTGAAAGTCAACGGCCTCGCCGGTCAACTCCAAGCCGTCCTTGCGGCGCAGGACGAACTCCGCGAGGAAGCGGCCCGGCTGACCGCCCAATTGAACGAGGCCACCAACTCGACCCTCAACCTGACGGCCGACCAGCAGGCGCAACTCGCCCGGCACGAAAAATTGCGCAACGAAATCGCTCGCCTTTCCGCGGAGACGATCGCCAAAGAGACCCAGCTCGATCACCTGCGCGAGGCCCTGAACGCAGGCCATCAGGCCCAGTCCCGGACGGAGGAGGCGAACCGGCTGGCGCAAACACAGGCCACCGCGTTCAGCAACGAAACCGTCCGCCTCCGCGCCGCGGAAGCGGGCACGGCCGCCCGCCTTGCGGCCCGGGAAAAGGAACTGGCCGCGAAAACGGCCGAATTGAACGCCAAAGCGGCCGAGTTGGCGGCGGCCAACGCGGCACGCCAGCAGAGCGAGACCCAGAAAACGGCGGCGGAACAGAGTGCCAAGGCCATTCAGGCCCGGCTCGACGCCGCCCAGGCCGAAAATGCGGCTCTCAAAACCAAGCTTGCCGAACTGACCGCCGCGCTAGCCAAATCCACCGCGCCCGCGCCTTAGCCTCCATCCGGCATCCATCCCATGAACGGGAAGCGTCTTTCGTCGATACCTAGAGGGTCTAGGTATCAGGCTCGATCCCGATTCTTTCAGCCCTCAGCAACGATTTCGGCATGGCTCCAGAATGAGGTCGCCGCAGGCGGGTTCGTACGCCGCCCATCCGCCTCGGTGTCATTGACTTGACACCCCCTTCCCGCTTAAAGTCCTGCTCATCGCCATGCCAACCAACGACCTGACCGTCAGGCGCGCCGCCCTGGACTACCGCCCGGATTGCCGCTAAAAGGAGCCGTCATGCGCATCACCCCCATTCCCGGCACCCCGTTGAAACCCTCGGCCCTCTGCCTCGGCACGGCCTCGTTCGGCAGCACGATCGGACGGGACGACGCCTTCGCCCTCATGGATGCCTTCCTGGAGGGTGGCGGCAATTTTCTCGACACCGCGCGCATCTACGCCGATTGGCTGCCCGTCGAAAAAAGCGTCAGCGAAAAAACGATCGGCCTTTGGATGCAGGTGCGGCGCAACCGCGACCGTGTCATCGTGGCCACCAAGGGCGCGCACCTGGACATGGCCACCAAACAGCCCCGGATGACACGCGCCGAAATCGAGTCCGATCTGGGTGGAAGCCTGAAGTCCCTCCGGACCGATCGGATCGACCTCTACTGGTTGCACCGCGACGACCCCTCCAAACCCGTGGAGGAAATCCTGGCGATTCTGACCGACCAGGTGCGCGCCGGAAAAATCCTCCACTTCGGCTGCTCCAACTGGTCGCTGGCGCGGATCGAAGCCGCGCAGGACTACGCACGCCGGCGCGGCCTTCCCGGGTTTGTGGCCAACCAGCCGATGTGGAGCCTGGCGAAGCGGGAACACCGGGACCTGGCCGACCCGACCATGACGGTCATGGACGAGGCGATGCGCGCCTATCACCGCGAAACGGGCCTGGCCGCCATCCCCTTTTCCTCCCAGGCCGGCGGCTGGTTCCAGAAGCGCGCCCGCGCGGGGAACAGCCGGGACGCGCAACCCGAAAACGGGTATGACTCGCCGGCGAACGAGGCGCGCCTCTCGCGGGTGCGGCAGCTCGCGGCCGAAACCGGCCTGTCCATCACCCAGATCGCGCTGGGCTACCTGACCGGCCAGCCGTTCGCCACGATCCCGATCGTCGGCTGCAAAAACCCGGCGCAGCTCCGCGACTCCCTCACCGCCGGCGATATCCGGCTGAGCGCCGACCAGATCCGGTTTTTGGAAACGGGGTGATGGCGGGTTCCGCGCGGGCGTCCGTCACGGCCGGCATGCCCCTTTCGCCTGCCGGGCCCGAACCACCGCCCAGGCCGCAATCGCGGACACGATCAGAAAACCCATGATCAGCACCGTCTGCTCCGTGCGCGTCGCATACTCCCCGACAACCCGGCCCCAGCCGGACGCGTTCCTGTCAAGGGAACGGATCAGCGTGCCGGCATACCCATACAGACCCGCCGCCATGCCCACCGTCAGCCCGGCCCACACGAACGGCGGCTCCATCCGGCGCGGCGCATAAAAGGCCGCGAACACGAGCGGCACGATCGCCGGCGCGAACACGTTGTACGCCGCGAACAGGAGCGAGTAGAGCGTGGCCCCCGGCGCCAGCAGCACCAGTGCCACGGCCGCCGCCGCGATCACCGCCACCCAGAACCGGACCCCCGCCACGCTTGGTCGCCGCACCAGATCGTGTTGCACGATCGACGCCGTCACCAGCAGCGTCGTGTCCGCCGACGACACGATCGCCGCCAGGATGCTCAGGGTCAGGAGCACGGACCAGGGCGGACCCGCCGCCGCCGAAAGGGTGGCAAACACCGGCTGGCCCGACGGAACGGCGCCGGAGACTGCCGCATACGCTCCGATATACGCGATGATCATGCCCGCCACCAGCATGACGGGCGCCGCGGCGAAAACCGCGCGTCGCGAGGTCTGCGCGTCGCGCGCGGCGAAACAGCGGCTGAACAAGTTGGGACTGATCACGTAAATACCCCCGACGATCAGCAGGTGATAGACGAGATCCTTGGCCGTAAAGGCCGCGTTGAACGGTCGCAACGACACCCGCCCGGCCGCACCCGGCGCCTGCGCGAGCAGTAACACCAGCAGCCCGAGAATCCCGGCCGCCACCATGCCGAACTGCACCACGTCCGTGCGGATCACGGCATGCTGCCCGCCCGGAACTGTATACGCCGCAATCAGCGCGGCCGCCAGAATCACACCCGCCTCGTAACTCAGCCGGTTGCCCGACATCCCCTCCGCCAAACTGCCCGCCGCCTTGAACTGCGCCGCCACGATGGCCGTCCAGCCCAGCACGATCAGCACGGACACCGCCCGGTGCACGCGCGGCCCGAACTGCCGTTCCACCACCTCGGAAAATGTGCGCGCCCCTGTTTCCCGGATCTTCCCCGCCACCGTCAGCCCCTGCACCAGCAGACCCACCGCGGCCGCGCCGAGAAACCAGAAAAAAGGAAACCCCTTCGCCGCCGCCTGATCCATGAGCCCCACGGTGGCCGAAGCGCCGATCGCCGTGGCCAGGATGGATAACGTGACGTTGAAAACGCCATGCGCCCGGCCGGCCACCAGGTAATCCTCGTAGGTTCGCGAACGCCGGGCCGATGCCGCGCCGATCGCCAGCATCAGCGCGGAAAACAGCACGGCTATCAGAATGCCGGTTAGCATGGGTGCGACCGAACTTCAAAGAGGCTGGCTAATCCAGCCAGGGTCATATTCTCGCTGACCGCATCATGCGGGATAAGCAGATATTTCCACGGCCTGCCGCCATTCGAGGCGCAATGTCGGGAGGCGTGGGCACAATATTGGAGCGCGACATCGCGCTTGGCCAAAACTTCCGGTCCTTTCATTTCGTTCTTCGCCTTCGGTTCGAGCATATAGATGCAATCCTTGGTCTCTGCGACAAAATCCGGAATGTATTCCGCATGATCGACGCCGTTTTTGTAATACATCTGGAACTGCCCGGTAACGGGCTTGAACCATTTCAACGCCTCGCGATCCAAGATGACGGCCAATATCCGTTCGGCATCCGACTGGAATTTCTGAACATCATACAGGCAATGCGCAAAGCCCCCAAAAATAACTTTCGGTATCTGGCTGCGTTCCGAGAAGGATTGCCGGAAATTATACACCTTCCCGCCATCTTTGGCCGTAAAGGCGCTCTGCTTCAGTTCCGTGAAACCTTTGGTCACGGTGACATCGTAACCGCCGGCCTTCTCCCATTGGTGTGCCTGCATCTGCGCGTGAATAAAAGCGGCCAGTTGCTTCTGGTGATAAATTAGCACATTGCGAGTGTCCTCATCGGACAGGTAGGAATGAAGATGCGCCACCATTTGCCCGGCCAACTCGTAGAGCAGGTCGGCATGTTTGTCATACGAAATGTCGTCGAAATCGACCAGTCCCTTCACAATATAGTCGTCGTCCCGCGATTCCTCCTGCGAGTTGCCTGCCCCGCTCAGTGTTTCCTGGGCATGGGTGCGCAGGTGCTGAACAAGCAGATCACGTTCCACGGGTTGGAAATGAGGTATGCCCGAACAATCCAGCGTGAACGAATGGAATCCGGTTGTAACCTCGCCTTGGGGTGTCACCAATATGCGAGGAATGTCGATCGTTTGCTTGACGATCAATTTCGTCGCCTTGGCAACAACGGCGGCTATGTCCGGCGGTTTCTCCGCGCTCGGCAAACCCGGCTGAGCCGGAGCGACGGCGGCAGCCACCTCCTGGACGATCTTCTTCTGAATCTCCGGCGTCAAAAGCTGGTTCGACGAAGGAAGATTTTCGTGCTTCTTGATCGCTTCGATTGTCGCCTGTGCGATTTTCTTTTCGGCATCGTTCGCGAACAGTGGCGTTGCCGGTGCTGGGGGTGGAGCCCCGGCAACCGAAGGCGCGGGAACGCCGTTGATCCGGTTTTCGATTGTCGGCGCGGCAATCACCGTGCGAGAGTCCTGCAGATCGGTGTTCGGATCGAGAATGACTTGCTGAATCCGGATGGCCGATTCGGGCCGGTTGGCTTCGTCCACAATCTCCTGGAACCGGTCGTGGGCCACAATGCTCAGGCGGTCCACGGTGCTGACGCCCGTTCGCTTGCCGAATGGCAGGCGGAGCCCCCGTCCAATCGACTGTTCGATCAGCACGCGCGCATTCGCGGCGCGAAGCGGAATGATGGTGTAAAGATTCGTCACGTCCCAGCCCTCTTTGAGCATGTTGACGTGAATCACGATCTCGGTCGGCTCTTCCGTGCTTTCCACCTTCAAAAGCCGCTCGACCATCTCGTCTTCTTCCGCCCCCGTCTTGCTGGAGTCCACCTGGATGATCTTGTCCTTATATCGGCCTTCGAAGAACTTGTCGGATTTGATGAACTGCATCAATTGCCCGGCGTGGGTGGTGTCGCGCGCGATGATCAGCATGAACGGTTTCACGATCGGTTGGCCGGTCTGACGACCATAGGTTTCGAGTTCGACCTTGGTGTTTTCGTGAATGCGGACGCCATCTTCCAGCTTGATCTTTTCGAGCTGGTCCGGCGTAAACTGGCTCGGATCGAAGTTCTTCTGTGTCACCACCGCCGGCTCCTTGACAAAGCCGTCCTGCATGGCCTTGGCCAGCGGATAATCGTAGATCACGTTCTTGAAGGGGACCGCGCCTTTGCTGGACTCGACGAACGGAGTGGCCGTGAGTTCCAGCCCCATCACCGGTTTCAACTCGTTGATGGCCCGGATTCCGGCCGATGCCCTGTAGCGGTGGGATTCGTCCATGATCATCACAAGGTCGTCGAGTCCGGCCAGATAATCGAAATAGCTTTCGCCGATGTATTCGGACAGGCGTTTAATACGCGGCGACTTCCCGCCCCGCACTTCCGAATTGATCTTGGAAATGTTGAAGATGTTCACATGCACGCTCAGGTCCACGCCAGGCAGCGTGGAGCGCCGAATGCCCCCGCCCTGCTCGTAGTTGTCGCCCGTAATGATGCGAGGCGGATCCGTGGCGAACTCGGCTATGCCCTTGAACACGTATTTGGGCGTGTTTTCCGTGAAGTCCGTGATCAGTTTGTTATAAATGGTGAGATTCGGGGCCAATACGAAGAAATGGTTGATCCCGTGCGCCAGGTGCAGGTAGCTGATGAACGCGCCCATCAATCGGGTCTTGCCGACGCCGGTCGCCAGCGCGAAGCACAGTGACGGGAACGCTCGCTCGAAATCGGTGACAGTCGGATACTCGCTCTTGATCGTCTCGAGCGCGGCCTGGATATCCGCGCCTTTTCGCGGAGGCACAATTTCCGTGATGCGGTCCAGGATTTCGAGGGATCGGCGTTGCGGATCGCGCAGGCTCAACCGGCCGGCAATGGCGTTGACGTGGCGGTTCACGACGCCTCCTTGGATATTTTCGCGCGGAGAAGCGGGGACGCGGAGGGAGTTCTAAGCAATCTGACTTCACGCTTAATTTCCGCCCGGAGTTCCGCCACGGACGGCACGTAAAGTTTGTAACGGCTGGCAAATATCTTCTGCTGGTCCTCGCCCAGCGTATAACGAACGACCGCGTCGTTCTTGTCGGCACAAAGGATCAGGCCCAACGTCGGGTTATCCCCCGTCATCCGCTTTTCCCGATCATAGTAGTTCACGTAAAGCTGGAGTTGCCCGAGGTCCTGATGTGTCAGCTTGCCGGTCTTGAGGTCAATAATGACGTAGCACTTCAGGATCGTGTGGTAAAAGACCAGATCGATGTAGAAGTGATCTCCGTCCAGAGTCAGCCGCTCCTGGCGTGCCACGAAGGCAAATCCCTTGCCCATTTCCAGCAGGAACGCTTGAAGATTGTCGATCAGGGCGGTCTCCAGATCGGACTCGATCAGCTTGGACGATTCCGGCAAGCCCAGAAACTCCATGACCACAGGGTCTTTGAATAGGTCGGTCGGTTTCTGGATCTCATGCCCTTTCGTTGCCAGCCGCATCAGCCCTTTCTTGTCGCGGCTTAACGCCAGACGCTCGTAAAGCAGGCTGCAAATCTGCCGCTCCAGTTCCCGCGCCGACCAGTTATTCTTGATCGCCTCAATCTCGTAAAACGCGCGGACTTCCGGCTTGTCCACACGAAGCAGTGTCCGGTAATGCGTCCATGAAAGGTTGGGGTGGAGCTGGCCGGGCGTCCAGGATTCAACACGCACCGCGTGTTGTTTTTCGGCGCCTCTTGGCTGCGAGATGGCGGAAATTTGACGCGCTGCGTCGGAATTCTTGGCCGCCACTGAAATCCGAGGCAGTGCGTCGGAAATCAAGCCCGGGTACTCGCGGTAGAAGCGGCGGAACAGTTCCAAGTTGTCCACCGAATAGCCGTTGCCGTAATTGGCTTGCAGTCTGTTGGAAAGATCCTTCAGGACCTGTTTGCCGTAGTCTGCCCTCCACTTGCCATTCTGCTCCTCTTCCACAATCTCCCGACCGACCAGCCAATTTGCCACCACTTGGGTCGAATTCACCGACCTGGCGATGGTCGCCTTTGCCGATTCAAGAATCTCACGTATACGCCCGTAGAGCGAAGCTTCTGCCGGCTTTTTGATATCCGTTTTCATCCGTGTTTTCATTCCAACCCCAACTCCTGCTGCCCCGCCTTCGGCGGCGCCTTGGGGAGATTCTCCACCTGCAGGGAGTAGTCGTCATGCCCCCACTCGCACCGGCGGAGCACGGCATTCGGAATCTTCTTGATCGTCAGGTTCGGATACCGGTCCGGCTTGCCCCGGAACGCGGAGCAGAGCACCAGCAGGGACCGCCCCTCGCCCACTTCGTCGTTCAGGGCCTGCAATTGCTCGTGGCTCAGGTTCTGGGTGGTCACGTAGATGAAATCCCGCTCGCTGGAATGGCCCTGCTGCCAGTAGATCGCATCGCTCGGCGCATAGGTGAAGCCTTCCAGCTTGCAGATCGCCTCGGTCAGCATCGCGGCGTTGTATTCCTTGTTGATGACCCAGTTGCCCCACTTGTCCTTTTCCAGCAGGGATGGCGCCAGCTTGTAGTACCGGAACCCGCCGCCGCCCTTCCACCCGACCGCCTCGGTCACGCCCCCTTGATCCTCGCCGTCGATCACCTTCTTCAGGCGGGGGATAATGTGCGTGTGACAATGCTCGCCCAGTTCCACCATGATCCAGCGCCGCCCCATCTTGTGCGCCACCGCACCCGTTGTGCCGGAGCCGGCAAAGGAGTCGAGCACAAGGTCACCGGGGTTGGTTGAAATCTGTAAGATGCGAAGGACCAGTCCTTCGGGTTTTGGCGTTTCAAAAGGCTCTATGTCGGGTAGCAATTTGTTCAAATGGTCGCGTTTTGCACCTTGGTTTGTGCCGACCTCGTCAGCCGGCCACCAAGTGCGAGGAGCAACGCCATCTCGGACTTCGCTTAGATATCTCTTTATAATGGGAAGCCTGTCACCATCGGTGCCAAAATAGGCCCGATTATCTTTTCGCGCCATATCCAAACTCTTAGGCGAAAACGCCCAGTAACGCCCGGGAGGGGGTTTAACGATTCTTCCCGAAGGCAATGTTACCTCAAATCTCTGCTTTTCATTGCCGCTCTTTGCTGTTCCATCGTCTCCTTGCCTCCATGGCCCGCGAGGATCATTATCGGGATTTTTGAAACGGCCAAGTTGAGTCGCGGTCCGTGGTAATAGATTCCTAGCATTTGCCCATATCGACCGGTCTTTTGCGTAAACAAGAACGTTGTCATGAGAGAGAGAGATGTCTGCGTCGCCCCTTCCGCCTTTATCCTTTTCCCATACACACGTAGCAACAAAGTGCTGCCGACCGAAAATCTCGTCACACAAGACCTTTAGATAATGACATTCATTGTCGTCAATAGTTATCCAGAGCGAGCCATCTGGGGCAAGGAGACTGTGCATAAGATCAATTCTCGGCCGCATTAAAGAAAGCCATATCGAATGCTCTACTCCATCATCGTAATGCGTGAATGCACTGCCAGTGTTATATGGCGGGTCAATGAATATACACTTAATTTTGCCTGTGAACTCCTGTTCCAGCGCCTTGAGCGCAAGCAGATTATCGCCGAAGATAAGGCGGTTGTCGAAACTGTCAGTGCCGCTCACGCGGTGCCGTGCGTGATAGGACTTCTCGGGATCTTCCAGCAGAATCCGCGGCTCCAACTTGGGCCGATTCTCCTTGCCGATCCAGGTCAGTTCGAGTTTGGGGTTAGAATGATTCACGATCCTTGAAGCCCTTGTTCCGTTTGCCACTGAGGCGGCGGCCAAGCGGGAAGCGGATGCTGGAGGTGCGCGAGTATGCATCCGACCGTTTTAACCAGTTTTCTAAAGGATCGGTTGCGCCGATAGGCCATTCCCAGATCGAAAGCCATGCTCAGCGCGGGTTGGTCACGCGTTTCGGAATAGACCTTGGCGGCCGGCATGAATTCTTCCAAGGCGCCCTTTGCGTCGCGGCGGGACTCCGGATTTTCAGGAGTGGCGGCATCGCCTGAGATGCCGCATTCCCCGCGCAGCGATTCCAGGGCGGACAAGAACCACGTTTCGTATTCCCGATAGGCAACCACGACATCGCACGGCTTATCGTGCGCGACGTCACGCGCCCATGCTCGAACAGCCGCCCCCAAGTCTTTGGGACAATCGTCCTCGCCATCGAACAGAATGACCACGGCCGCGCAATTCGGTTGCAGCAGGGCAAGTTGAACGCCCGCTTGGATGCCCTCCTTGCTCCGCAGTTGCGCCTGGGTGCGCCGAATGGGACGGCCGATCGACATGTGATGACATTGGGCCTCCGCCAACAAACGGCGCAGAAGAACCGGAACGGCCGCGACCTCGCCGTGCCCTTCCACGATCGGGTAAATGACGTTCATGCCAAGTCCTCGAACAGCGTGCCATCCCGCAAATCCCGGTCTTGCGCGAATAACTCTTCGGCATTCAACGCGTTCGAGCGCAAGAGTTCGCCCGCCCCCATGAGGTGCCGACGCATGGCCTCGCGCGTCGCCTCGGACGGCAGAAGCACATGCGACGCCCCATCCTGCCAAGAAACGATGCGCAAGTTATGCTCCTGAATCCACTTGGCGTCGAGTAGTTCGGGGCTGTGTGTGGTCACCATAATCTGCATCGTCTTGGATGCTTGCCGGATCAGATCCAGCACGGCCCCAAGCGCGCCCGGATGAATGGTGGCTTCCGGTTCCTCAATGACCAACACGCTGGGGCTCGGTTTTTGAAAGACCGCCATTATGAGGCCCAGGGAGCGAAGCGTGCCATCCGACATATTGAACGCGTCGAACGTCAGCTTCATCCCCTGCCCCCACTCCTGTGAAAACGCCATGGACAATTTATTCCCGTGTTTCCTTGGGACAACCGATTTGGTGGCGGGAACGATCGTTTCGAGAATCCGGTTGATCTCGGCTTTTCTTTCCGTCGCGCCCTCGCCCCGTGAAAGTTCCTGCAACACGCTGGCGGCATTGCCTCCATCTGGTTTCAACGCAACACCGCTGTCCGGGTCCTGCATCTCCCGGAGTTTTGCGGGTTCGATCGAATAAACACGCATGGCGCTAAGGGTGCGGAAAATCGGGGCGAACCGCTCGTCTCCGCCAACGACTGGCAAACACAGCGCGGACGATTCAAGGGCGGGCGTCACACCTTCGGCATTGCTTTTCCATGCGTTCGTCCGATCATACCACCAGCGTGAACCGTCTTTCCGGCACACTAGACATTGTTCCCTCACGATCTGGAATCCGTAATTGGGCACAGCCTTTACTTCAAACGCAAAGCGGCCGTTTTTCACGCCGTTGACTTCGCCAAGTTCGAACGCGATGCCAAGATTGGGCGGGTAACTTTTTCCCGAGCTGCGATTACGAACCGAGGAGATGCCGCCCCGGCGGTCGAATACCGCTTGCAAAGGCGATGTCATCGCTTCGGCCACAAAGCTGAACACGTCGGCCAGATTGCTTTTACCCGACCCGTTTTGGCCGACCACAAAAAGTGGATTATCGAACGTAAGCGTAGCGGAAGGGAAGCTACGAAATCGCTTCACCAGAACCTTCTTGATGCACGTTGAATTCATGGTAATTTCCCGTGTTCCACTCCGGCCAACCCCGGTTTCCGCATGTTCGATAACGTATGGGTTTGTAGCAGGAGTATATAGCGCGTTAGCCTAGATGTGCCAGAATAAAAGTCGAAAGGGAAACTCGGAATCGGAAAGCGGCCTGGATTATGCGGAAGCATCCCGACATGGCGGACAGGGCCGCTCAACGCGCCCGATATGTCAGCCTACGACGCACGGCTCGTGTGAATGTTCGTCTTCCAGCATGCAACGTGTCATTACCTCCAACAATCGGGACCGTGTTTATGCCCATGCGGGCAGTGCTCGGTTTTTGTGCAAACATACAGGCCGCGCACGCGTGTACAATACGGGGCAGCCTCTTTGCCGCACACCAGTTGAGGCTCGGTTGACTGGTAGGAAGGGGATTGCTGCACGGCCCGAGGCTCGTACGCTGTTTCCGTCACGGTATACGCCGCTTCCCGGCGCTCCTGCTCTTTGCGTAATCGCTCTTCGGCAGCCTTCACGGCAGCCTGTTGACGGGCCGCATCGTGGACCGGTTTCATGCGCTCACGGATCAATGCATCGAGTTCAGCGGCGTCATCGGCAGACAATCCGGACTTGCGTTCAGCCAACGCTGTGCGGGCGGCATCTGCGCCTTTCAACAGGTATACCTGATATAATTCGGTTGCGACTTCATCCAGTGTGATCGTGGGCGGAGTGGGAATCGGAGATGGCGCGGGAGCAGGCTCGGCCACAGGAAGAGACGGGACCACCTCTTCGACATCGGGAATGCTTTTCGTGTCCCCCGTTTGCGTGGGTGAGGGGGGAACCTGCCCGCATGAACTTATCAACGCCGCCCCGATCACCAACATGAAACATCGCACACTGTATTTCCGTGATTTTCCAAGATGGGACATTGCTAAGCCTCCTTGAGCAGAATATGTGAAATCCCTTTAGCCGGACCACCCGTCATTCGTGCCTTCGTTTGTCTGTTATTTAGAAAAATCGGACGCCCTTGTCAATTCGTATTTCCCACATTCATTTCCCCAGGATGTGTCCCTGGTTTTTGACTCTTGCGCAGCCCCGAGTACACATGCGGGCGGTTCTTAGGGAACCCTTCGACAGGGCTCAGGGGGCTCCCGAAGTCGCGCGCCGCCCGACGTGCCCGACAGGGCCGAGGCGCGCGAGGCAAGCCGGTTGCGGCGTTTCGATAAGCGGAAACGGGTGAGATGATTTCGAGGCTCAGCCGGCCGACGACGAGCCGACGTGGACTCGTGTCCCGGCGGCTCCAGTCGGCTTGCCCTGCGAAGCCTTGCGTAGCAGGGAGGCTGGATCAGCCCGAAAGCATCCGCCCGTTGACGCCGAAATGCCACAACTAGATCAACCCATCCGCCATGCCTCCTTCAAGCAACTTCAGTGGCTGATGGACTGAACCTTTCACCGGCCTGCGGCGTTATATCGATTATCACCTCGTTAACAGGAAAGGGTTCGCATGAAACGTCCGGCTCTCCCGCCCATCATTCCGTCCCTCCTCGCGCTCCTGCTTGCCTCCGCCGCATATGCCCAGGAAAACGGCCCAAAAACCGCACCGACAAACACGCCCGTCATCGTCGTCACCGCCACCCGCGCGGCGCGCGATATCCAGTCCGTTCCCGGCACGGTCTACCGCCTCGATGCGGTAGACGGACTTTATCAGGAGGGCGCGCGAACCATGCCCGACCTGCTGGAAGGACTCCCCTCCACCATGCTGCAGAAAACCTCGCAAGGCCAGACGTCCCCTTACCTGCGGGGCTTCACCGGCTTCCGAACCCTGTGCCTCATCGACGGTGTCCGCCTGAATAACTCCGTGTTCCGCGACGGCCCCAACCAGTACTGGGGCACCGTGGACCCCTACTCGATCCGCGCCGGCGAACTCGTCATGGGGCCGGCCTCCGTGCTCTACGGCAGCGATGCGGTCGGCGGCACGTTCAACGCCCTCCCCCTCGAACCGTCCGCCTACACGGGCTCGAACGCCTGGGAAAAGCTGCTCGCCTATCGCGTCGCCTCCGCCGACCGCTCCCAGACCGGCCGTGTCCAGGCGGGCGGCTGGTTGAGCGAACGGCTGAGCGTCATGGGCGGCTATTCATATAAGGATTACAACGACCTGCGCGGCGGCCACAAGGTGGGCAAGCAGGACAAGACCGGCTACACGGAACAGGCTTTCGATGCCCGTCTCGATTACCTGCCCGACGAGGATTCCCGCCTCTCGCTCGTCCACCAAACCGTCGACCAGGACGACGCCTGGCGCACCCACAAGACCGTTTACGGCATCGACTGGGAAGGGCTGTCCGCGGGCGACGAGAAAAAGCACGCCTTCGACCAGCACCGGGATCTCACCTATCTCAAATACCGGGAGGAAAACCTGGCCGGTCCGGTGGACCGCCTGGAATGGACCCTCTCCCGGCAGTTCCAGAGCGAAGATCGGGACCGGATCAAGTCCGACGACTCCCGCGACAAGCAGTCATTCGACGTGGAAACCTGGGGCGGCTCCCTTCAGTTGGAGTCTGACACCCGCCTGGGGCAATGGGTCTACGGCGCCGAGTATTACCGGGACAACGTGGACTCCTCCACGGACAAATACAAGGCCGACGGCCGGTTCGACAAACGCGACATCCAGGGGCCCGTCGCGGATGACGCGATCTACGAATCCGCCGGCGTTTATGCCGAAGATACGCTCCGTCTGCTTGACGGCCGGCTCGATGTCACTCCCGGCCTCCGCTACACCTGGTGCCGCGCGGACGCCGACACCGTCAAGGACACGCAAACTGGAAAAGCCATCGGCATGACCGGGGACTGGGACGCCATGACCGCGTCGCTCCGGTTGCTGGCGCCGCTCGTTCCGGATCGCCGGCATGTTCTGTTCGGCGGCGTCTCCCAGGGTTTCCGCGCGCCGAACCTGTCGGACCTGACGCGGCTGGACACGGCGCGCAGCAACGAGATCGAGACACCGGTCTCCGATCTCGATCCCGAGGAATATGTCGCTTATGAAATCGGGATCAAGTCCCGTCTCGAACGCCTGACCGCCCAGCTCAGCTATTATTACACGACCATCGACAAGATGATCGTGCGCGCGCCGACGGGACGCCTGATCGACGGGTATGCGGAGGTGACCAAGAAAAATTCGGGCGACGGCTACATCCAGGGCGTCGAATGGACCGGGACTCTCGCGCTCTCCCGGGAGTGGTCCACCTGGTTGAATGCCTCCTGGATGGACGGCAAGGTCGATGCCTATCCCACGTCCGATGCCGTCCGGGAGCGCGATTATGTGAGCCGGCTGATGCCCCCCGCCGCGGAATTGGGGGTGCGCTGGCAGCGGGACGACGGGAAATTCTGGACCGAGTTGTCGGCCGAGTTGGCCGACAAGGCCGACAAGCTGTCCGCGGACGACGAACGGGACACCCAGCGCATTCCGGCCGGCGGCACGCCCGGGTATGCCGTGTGCCACATCCGTGCCGGCGCCACGGTCACGCGCAACCTGGACGTCTCGCTCGCCGTGGAAAACATATTCGACGAGGATTACCGGATTCACGGCTCCGGCGTCAATGAGCCGGGCCGCAACGTGATCGTCGCGGCCGCGTGCCGGTTCTGAAATCAGCCGCAAGTCGGGAGACGGGACAGATCCTCGTCCCGAATGCCGACGCGGTCCAGCATGGCGGCGGCTTTCTCCAAGTCGACCGCGTAATCGGCGTCATGGCAATCCGAGCCGAAACTCAAGGTCACCCCGCTGGCCTTCAAGCCGGCCAGATATTCCAGATACTGCTCCTTGAACCGGCCCGGATAGGCAACGGAGAACAGCATGGCCCCCGCGTTGATCTCCACCGCGGTCTTGTGCGCCTTTGCCGCGGCCGCAAATTCGTCGTGCATGGACCGCGGAATTTTGCGGAAGTCGTCGAACCAGGGTTCCGCGGGATAGCGACCGTCCTTGTCCTGCCAATGTCCCATCCACCACCACGGATGCGCCACGATATCAACCAGGGGATGCGTGGCGAGGAACATATTCTGCCGGTGATAATCGCGGATGATCGCCTCGCGCTCGAACGGCACGTAGAGCGGCCAATGTGCGCCGGCCACCACATACTCGATCCCCAGCTCGCGGATGTTCTCGCCGGTGAGGCCAAGCGCCATCTTGCCTCCCGCGGGCCCGCCCTGGCGCAAGCCGTAAACCGGATCGGCGTGCCCGCCCTTGGCGAGTTCGCCAAGTTCCCACTCGGAGATACAGCTCGCTTCCACCCCGAAACGAAAGCATGCCGGCGGATGCGACTCCAGGTACTCCTTCCGCGACGCCACCAGGTCCGGGAGATTGAAGGGGGTGTGGATATGGTCGGTGAGCCCGAACGCCTCAATCCCCTTTTCCTTGCTGCGGCGCAATAGCGTGGCCACCGTCATACAGGCTTCGTCGCATGAGTTTTGCGAATGAATGTGCCAATCGGAGGTGATTTTCATTTAACTCCCATCCTTCTGTTTCAAGTTTTATGCCCGAAAGCGCATGACGCGTCAA
>CAZSUH010000038.1:0-24436 GCA_964609905.1 uncultured Verrucomicrobiota bacterium | reverse complement strand
AGCGTCACCGAGGAACCGCCCGTGAAATCCATGGCAAAGACGCGGGTGGGATCCTGCCACGCGTTGTATCCCATCCAGCCGAGGCTGAGTACGATCACCGCCAGGGAAATGGTGATGGCGAGCTTTCCGTATTTAATGAAGTCGATATTGGTGAAGGGAATCAGCGCGGTCATCTTGAGCGCCGCGGGGTTGGAGGTATGCCGGGCGATCAGGTCCATGAGCATCCGCCCCACGAAAACCGAGGTGTACAAGCTCACGATCAGGCCGGCGGAAAGGGTCACCGCATACCCGCGGATGGGGCCGGAGCCGAAGCCGAAGAGCACCAGGGCCGTCAGGATGGTCGTTACGTTGGAGTCGAAAATGGCGGAAAACGCCCGTTCGAAACCGGCGGCAATGGAAGCCGCCAGGTTTTTGCCGGTCTTCAACTCCTCGCGGATGCGCTCGAAGATCAGCACGTTGGCGTCCACCGCCATGCCAATCGTCAGGATAATACCGGCTATGCCGGGCAGGGTCAGCACCGGAAGGGCGACGGTGTTTCCGGCGCGGGCCTCCGCCACCAGAACGCCGAGCGTGCCCGCCACCAGCAGCATGCCGAGGGGCAGGATGATCATGTTGAAGACAAGGGTCAGAATCGCCACCATGCCGGAAAGCCGGTAATAGAAAACCATGAAAACGCCGATCGCCAGCAGACCGATCAGGGAGGCCTTAACGCCGCTGTTGACGGCATCCTGCCCGAGGGAGGGCGAAACGAGCCGCTTTTCGACGATTTTCACCGGGGCGGGCAGCGCGCCGGCCTTGAGCACGTTGGCGAGGAAATGGGCCTCCTGCGGGGTGAAGTTGCCGCTGATTTCCGCGTTGCCGCCGGCAATGGGCTCGCGAATGGCGGGGGCGGAATAGAGCATGCCGTCCAGGATGATGGCCAGTTGGCGGCCGTTCCGGTTATTCTGATTGCGCGGCCCGTTGGGGGCGAAGTCGGTGGTCAGTCGCTGGAACTTGCGGGCGCCGGGCTTGTTGAACTGAATGGCCACCACGGGTTCGGAAACGCCCCGGTAATCGACCTTGGCCTGCTTGAGCGCGGTGCCATCCAGCTCGGGATTCCCTTTTTTGACGAAGAAGGGGCTGTAGACCTTGCGGCCGTTGACCTCGTTGCGTTCGAGCATCATCTCGTAGCCGGGGGGCGCCCCGAACCGGGCCAACCGCGCGCGGTAATCGTCATCCACCTGGGATTCCTTGAAATCCTTGACGCGGGCCAGGTAATCCTGAGAACGGCCCATGCTGTCGTCCAGGCTCACGATTTCGTAGCCCTCCGGCGCCTGGCCGCCATCGAACAGTTTCCGGACCAGTTCCCCGTTCTCGGCGTGCACCAGGCGGAACTCCAGGAAGGCCGCGCTCTGGAGGGAACGCGTGGCTTCCTCCACCTTGTTCGAGTCGATACCCGGAAGCTGGATCACGATGCGGTTGCCGCGCTCGGGATAGATGATGGGCTCGGCGATGCCCATGCCGTCCACGCGGTTGCGGATCACCTCCAACGCGCGTTCCTGGGCCTTTTTCATGGCTTCGGGCAGACGGCTGTCCACCTGCTCGGGCTTGAGATCCGGGGAGTCCGTGAGAATCTGGCTTCGAATGGAGGATTCGTCGATCTCCACCGTGAAGCTCAGGCCACCCTTGAGGTCGAGGCCAAGCGGAATTTTATCCTTGGGGGGCCAGATGACGGCCAGAGCGCCGAAAACCAGACCCGCCAGCACCACCCACTTGATTGCCGTCTTCTTATCCATATCGCGCGCGAGCTCCCGAATAGTTCACTGGTTCGTTCAAGCCTGCTTGGTCACGTCCACATCGCCCACGGCCTCGTCGGAGGTCAGCACGCGAAGCACCGCGCCCCGGGCGATCTCCACCTTGACGTTGTCCGCGATTTTGACCACGAGCATCTGGTCCTTGACATTAGTGACGGTGCCCAGCATGCCGCCGCAGAAGAGCACGCGGTCGCCGCTCTTGATATTGCTGATCATCGCCTTGCGTTCCTTCTCGCGCCGCATCTGGGGGCGGATCATCAGGAAATAGAACAACGCAAAAAAGATCAGCATGTAGCCGATCATTCCCACCATGCCGCCGCCGCCCGCCTGCCCGCCGGCGGCGCCCGGCGCCGCCATGGCCACCATACCCGTTAACATCGACGTCATTCCCGTTCCTCCTTGTCCTGTTCGCAAAACGCATCCCGAAACTCGGCGAACGCGCCCGCCGCGATCGCCTTTCGCATCTCGTCCATCACCGTCATGTACCGGTGCAGATTGTGAATCGTCAGCAACCGCACCCCCAGAATCTCGTCCGCCTGCAGCAGGTGGCGGATGTAGGCGCGGGTGAAATGCCGACAGGCATAACACGCGCACCCCTCCTCCACCGGCCGGGTGTCCGCTTTGTACCGCCCGGCTTTCACCGGATACCGTCCGTGCCGCGTGAACGCGCCGCCGTTCCGGGCAATACGCGTCGGCATGACGCAGTCGAACATGTCGACGCCGAGCGCCACCGCCTCGACCATCTGCCGCAAACCGCCCACGCCCATCACGTAGCGGGGCCTGTCCTCCGGCAGACCGGGCGTGGAATGCGCGATTCCGTCAAGCAGTTCGGCTTCCGACTCCCCGACGCTCACGCCTCCCACGGCGTACCCGTCAAAGCCGATCGCCACCAACTCCCGCGCGCACCGGTTGCGCAGATCGGCGTAAACGCCGCCCTGCACGATTCCGAAAACCAACTGACCCGGCGCGCGGGCCTGTTCCTTACAAGAAGCTGCCCATGTTAGGGTTCTTTCGACGGCCGTGCAAGCATAATCATGGTTGCAGGGATAGGGTGGACACTCGTCAAAAACCATCGCGATATCGGAGCCCAGCCGCCGTTGGGCATCCATGGCTTCGACCGGGCCCAGGAAGAGCAACTCACCGTCCACATGGGACCGGAAGGCCACGCCGTTGGGAAGAATTTTCCGGCGGTCGGCCAGGCTGAAGACCTGGAACCCCCCGCTGTCGGTCAGGATGGGATGGTTCCACCCCATGAAGGCGTGCAACCCGCCGCAGGCCTCAATGACGGGAATGCCGGGCCGCAGGAGCAGGTGGTAGGTGTTGCTGAGCAGGATCGACGCCTGGATTTCCTCCAACTCGCGGGGGCTCATGGCCTTGACCGTGGCCTGGGTGCCCACGGGCATGAACACGGGGGTTTCCAGAACTCCATGCGCCGTCTGGAGCCGGCCACAACGGGCCTGGGTGCCGGTATCGCGGGCCACCACCTCAAATGTGCCGGGCGCCGGGCTCATGCCGTCTCTCCCGCCAGCGCCCGGATCCGCTCCACCGTAGCGGCCATCACGCCCCGCCGCCGCGCCACCAGGTCCGCCGCCCGCCGGCCGAGCGCTTCGCACGCGGCCGGATCGCGCAACAGCCGGTCCGCCGCTTGCATCAGGTCCTCCTGGCCGGACACCTGGACCAGGGCTTCAGCGGCTTTGAAATCCTCGGCCATGGACGCGAAATTCCCGACGTTCGGTCCGGTGAGAACCGGTTTGCCATAGATCGCCGGCTCGATGAAATTCTGCCCGCCCCGGTTGTCGAACAGGCTCTTCCCCACAAACACCAGGTGGGCGGCCGCGTAAAACGCCTTCAACTCCCCGGTCGTATCCACCAGCAGCACATCGGCCGTGCCGTCCGCGGCCGGGGCGTCCGGCTTCAGGCTGGAGCGGCGCAGGATCCGCACCCCCATCCGCTCCAGTTCGCCCGCCACCGCCCCCGCCCGCTCGGCATGCCGGGGAACCAGAACGAGCCGGAGGTCCGGATGAGCAGCCCGAAGGCGCCGGGCCGCTTCCGCCAAGGCCGCCTCCTCGCCCGGCCACGTGGAACCGCCCAGCAGGAGCCGGGCGCCGGGCGCCCAGCCGGTCAGCCGGATCACCGCCTCGGCGCGCGCGGCCGCGGCCGGATCCGCCGCCACGTCATACTTCACGGAACCCAGCGTCTCCACGCGGGCCGGGACGGCGCCCAGGGCCAGGTAGCGCCGCCGGTCCCCGTCGCTCTGCGCCAGGATGACGTCCAGACAGGCCATCGCGGAACGGGTCAGGTGCCCCAGCAGGCGGTAGCCGCGGGCGGATTTTTCCGACAGCCGCCCGTTGATGACGGCCATGGGAACGGCGCGCGCGCGAGCCAGCCGCAACATGTTGGGCCACAATTCCCCCTCGGTCAGGATCAGGGCGCGCGGCCGGATCGTGGCCAGCGCGCGCGTGACGATCGGCGGAAAATCGAGGGGAAAATAGATCACCACATCGGCCGGATCAGCCTTCTGCATGGCCTGGGCGCGGCCCGTGGAGGTGACCGTGCTGATGACAAAGCGGGCGCCGGGGACGCGGGCCCGATACGCGCGGATAAAGTCGAGCGCCACGAACATCTCGCCGACGCTGACGGCATGAATCCACAGTCGGGATTCTCCCGCCAACCGGGCGCGCACATCGGCCGTGTAAAAACCAAACCGCTCGCCAAAGTGATTCCGATATCCCCCGCGCCGGCACATGCGGAGCAGGAATTTGGGGAGCATCAGCAGAAAGCCGATCGGGAAAACAAGATTGTAGAAAAACCAGATCATGGCGGTTGTCGCGCCCGGCGGGGTCAGGCCCGCGGATGGGCGTTATCGTAAACCTTTCTCAGCCGTTCGACCGTGACATGCGTGTAAATCTGGGTCGTGGACAAACTCGCATGGCCCAGCAGTTCCTGCACGCTGCGCAAATCCGCGCCCGCATCCAGGAGGTGCGTGGCAAACGAATGGCGCAACGCATGGGGCGACAGGCCCGGATTCAATCCCGCTTCCACCAGATATTTTTTCAGGTTCCGCTCCGCGGATCGCGCGGTCAGCCGCCCCCCCCTCAGATTCGTGAACACGGGCTGGGCGGACGCGGTGCCGCGGCCGCGCACCGGGAAACGGGCGCGTCGCGCGTCGCCCAGCACCCGCAGCGCTTTGCACGCAGGCGCGCCCAAGGGGCACATCCGCTCCTTGCGGCCTTTCCCCTTGACCACCATCACGCCCGAGAGCAGGTCCACATCCTTGTCCGCGAGCCCGGTCAACTCGCTGATGCGCGCGCCGCTGCTGTAGAGCGCCTCCAGCAGGGCCGCGTCCCGCACGGCGGCATACGCGGCGTCGGCCTTGCGCGGCGCCGGCGCGTCCGCGGGCAGGCGGGCCATGATACTGAGCGGAGCGGCCAGCAATCGGAGCGCCTCCGGCGCCGAAAGCACGTTCGGCAGTTTTTTCGGTTTCTTCGGGCCGGATAGGCCGGCGAACGGATTGTCGGCGATCCGCTCCTCCCGGATCAAATGGCGAAAAAAAGCGCGCAGGCTGGACAACTTCCGCTGGAGACTGGCGGGGCCCAGCCCCTGTTTCTGAAGCCGCACCAGGAAACCGCGCGCCGTCAGGCGGTCCACCGTTTTCCAGGGAAACGGCGGCGCGGCCGATGAGCCCCAGGTGCTCTCGATAAACTGGGCCAGATCCTGCATGTACCCGGAAACGGTGTGCGCGGAGGACTCGACCTCGGTTTCGAGATAGCGGAGAAACTGGCGGACCGCCGGATCTTTGGCCAGATTTTTCTTCACTCAGCCGTTCCATCCATCTGGGCGGGGTACCGTTTGCCCATCCGTTTCAACGCTCCGACCTGTTTGGGGGAAAGCCGCCCGCGTTGGACGAACTGACGGGACACCGATTCGAAAAAAGCCTTGTCATCGAACGTCCGCTTCCCTTTTTGACGGGGCTCCTCCCACTGGGTGATCTGACTCAACCGATCGACCAGGGCCTTGAGTTCCGGATCCGGCGCGCCCCCGTCCCCCTCTCCTTCCCGCAAAGCCAGATGGGGTTTTTCCTGCTCAAAGTTCGGGATCCGATCGGAATACTTGAGCACAATCCGATCCAGCGCGGCCGCCTGGGCGGGCGTCAGGTCGCGCCCTCCATCCACGCGCTGCTTGAGCGAGGCCACGAACGCGGCATCGTCATAGGTCCGGCCGCGCCGGGTGGCGGGCGGATCGAGCGTCAGCGCCGACAGCAGGGCCACCTTGCGGAGGTTGGCCTCGGTCGGAGGCTGCGGAACGGGCTCGCTGAGCAGCGCGGCAAGCCCCAGTTCCTGGAGCACGGGAACGGCGTCGGGAAGCTGGTCGCGATACCGGGCCGCCAGCCGTCCGAGCGCCTGCAACTGACGCGCCGAGATGGCGCGCTTGCCGTCATTAAGCTGTTTTTCCACGGACACCTTGAAGTCGGCGTCACCCTTGATCTTGCCCTTGGCGCCGCGCGGCGTGCCGGGCGCCCACTCCTTCACCTGGCCCAGAAGATCCAGCAGCCGGCGCACGTGGTCGTTGTCGGCGGGCGGTCCTTTGGCCTTCTCCATCCAGACCTGGAACTGCTTGTAGAAGGCGTCGAGCATCTCGGTCCACCCAACCTTGCCTTCCTCGATCTCATCCAACTTCTCTTCCATTCCCGCGGTGAACGTGACGTCGAACAATTCGCCGAGGGTGGCGACCAGCAGCGTGTTCACCTTCTCGCCCAGCACCGTCGGCGAAATGGCGCGCTTGGAGCGTTCCTTCTGGATGTACCGGCGCAGGTGCAGGGTGGCCAGGATCTGGGCATAGGTGCTCGGACGGCCCACGCCGTCCTCCTCGAGCGCCTTGATGAGCGTGGCTTCGCTGAACCGGTTGGGCGGCTGGGTTTCCTTGCGCTCTTCCTGCCATTTCAGTACGTCCAGCGGTTCGCCGGCCTGGAGCGGCGGCAACTCCTCCACCTCGGGCTCGTCGTCGGGACCGGGCGCTTTTTCGTCCTCCGTCTTCTCGGGATCCTTGACTTTGGGCTTTTTCTCGCCAAAGGCGGCCATGTAGCCGGGAAACACAACCTGGGAAGCGGTGACGCGGAACAGGTAGTCGGGCACGTCGCCGGCGCCGGTTTCGGTTTCCACCTCGGCGGTGCGCTGCTCGATGCGCGCCGGCGTCATCTGGCTGGCCAGGAAGCGCTGCCAGATCAACGTGTAGAGCTTCAACTCGTCGCTTTCCAAGTGACCTCGAAGACTGTCAGGCGTGCGGTTGACGTCCGTGGGCCGAATGGCCTCATGGGCCTCCTGGGCGCCGCCGCGGCTGCGGTAGAAGTTTGGTTTTTCCGGCACATAGGCCGCGCCGAAATGGGCGCCGAGAAACTGGCGGCACGCCTCCTGGGCATCCTTGGCGATGTTGACGGAGTCGGTTCGCATATAGGTGATCAGGCCGGCAGGCCCGTCGCCCAGGTCGACACCCTCGTAGAGCCCCTGGGCAATGCGCATGGTGCGGGAGGGCGAATAGTTGAAGGCGCGGGAACCGGCCTGTTGAAGGGTGCTGGTGATGAACGGGGGGAAGGGACGGCGCGACACTTCCTTGACGGCGACCCCCTTGACCCGCAGGCGGCGCGTCTCCAGGTCGGCCCGGACGGCGTCAGCCTGTTCGACGCTGCGAATGTCCGCCTTCTCGCCTTTGATCCGGGCCAACCGGACCGTGAAGGCGTCCAGCGGGGGCTGCTGTTTGCGCACCTCGGCGCCGATCAGCCAGTAGGTTTCCGGCTTGAATTCCCGGATGGCCTGCTCCCGCTCGCAGATCAGGCGCAGGGCCACGGACTGAACGCGGCCGGCGCTGAGATGGCGCTGAATCTGGCTCCACAGCAGGGGGCTCACCTTGTAGCCCACGATCCGATCCAGGATGCGGCGGGCCTGCTGAGCGTCCACCCTCGGCATATTGATCGACTCGGGATGCGCGAACGCCTCCCGCACGGCGCGCGGGGTGATCTCGTTGTAGGTCACCCGGTGAAATTTCGCTTCGGGCACGGCGTTGGCCAGAATGGTTTGCAGGTGCCAGGCGATGGCCTCCCCCTCGCGGTCGGGATCGGGCGCCAGATACACCTCATCGCAGGTTTTGGCAGCCGCCTGAAGTTCCTTGACCAACTTGGCCCGGTCGGGCGTGACCTCGTACCGGGGCTCGAAATTTTTGTCGAACGAGATGCCGATGCCCTTGACCGGCAGATCGCGGATATGGCCCATGGAGGCCATCACCATGAAGTCTCCGCCCAGGATTTTGCCGATGGTTTTGGCCTTGGCGGGAGATTCGACAATCACGAGTTTTTTGGACATGCGCGTTCCAGGGTTAGAAAATTAGCTTTCTATCTTTAATGAATAAAAGCGTTTCGGCAACATCTTTTTACCACATCTTTTTACCATCCTTTTCCGCGAGCCACCCTTTTACGCACGAAATGCCAGGTGAAAATAACTTCATGCTTGCCGTTGCCGTTCCCGATTAGGCATCATCCCTTCCATGAAAACGCCTCTACCGTCTCAGGACGGAATCCGCCTGTCCGCCCGGACGCGCAGGTTGGCCCTGCTGGGCATCAGTGTGTTGTTCGTGGCGATTCACCTGTTCGCCCTTCACGCGCCCTACTTCACACTGGATGACGGGTTGGAACGGCTGCATGTCCGTGGCGTGGATGCCTGGACGGACTTGCTGGGGCGCGATTTCTACCAGTTCATCCGACCCGTGAAAAACCTGCTCTTCCTGGGGTTCCTCGCGTTGGAGCCCCTGGGCATGGTTGCCGTGCGGAGCGCCGCCATCGCCATCGGAATACTGGCCCTGCTGGCCGTGTTCGCGGCCCTTCGCCGGATAACCCGGGATGACCGCAAAGCGTTGATCGCGACGGCCATCTGGGCGCTGGCCCCGACCCTGGTTTCGAGTGTCGCCTGGCTGAGTTGCGTGAACATCCTGATCATGACCGCTTTGGGCTGCGCCGCTTTCTGTCTGCACGATCACACCCAACGCGCCCTGGAGGCGGGGAAGAACGGCGCGCTCGCTTACCTGGGCGCCCTGGCGCTCCTGACGCTGGCGATGCTCGCCTACGAGGGCGGCATCAGCCTGATTCCCCTGCTGGTGGTCACCGACTGGCTGTGCAATCCGTCTCGCGCGCGAGACCGGAAACGCTGGATGCCGTATGGGGGCTATCTGTTAGCGGGCGTGGCTTATGTCGCCATGCGTCTGTGGCTGCAGAAAGACATCTCGATTGCAGGCAGTTTTGTGGGCGCCAGTCGTGGCGATGTCATTTTTGCGTCGGCATGGTTCACGCTCACTCATCTGTGGATATGGCTGGCGCCGTTCGGGAACATGGCCGCCATCGGCGGATACGTCCAGGGGCTCGTCGCACCGTGGGTCCTGGGAGCCTCCTGGCTCGCGATGGCGGGCATCCTGGCCATGGCCGCCCTGCTGTGGAAAAGGCTGCCCCTCGCCGCCTTGGGGATTTTGTGGTGGCTGATCGGATTCGCCCCGATGAGCAACCTGGCGGGCTTCCGGAATGGGCCCTATGGGGACTATTATCTCACCCTCGCCTCCATTGGACTGGCGCTTTTCTTTGCCGAAGTGATCGCGCTCTACCAGGGCCGCACGGGTTGGGCTCGGCGGGCAAGCCTGGTCGCCGCGACCGCCTTGCTGGCGAGTCGCCTGGCCGCCGTCCCGGTGGCGGCGGAATGGGCCTCGGTCTGGAACGATCCTGCGGAAGTTTTCAGCCGGACAGTCCACACATTTCCACAGGCGTTTGACGCTCATTTCGAGCTGGCCAAAATTCAGATCGCCCGGGGGAAAGTCGCGGCGGCTGAAGACTCGCTGCGCCTGGCAGCGCCTCTCGCGCCCCACCGTTACAACCTCCATGCGATTTCGGCGATCCTGTGCATGCATAAGAAGGATTGGGATCAGGCCGATAGATGTCTCCGGGAATGCCTTCGCCTCGAACCCGGCGATGTCTGGGCTCAGGCCGTGATTGGCTGGATATTGGAAAACAAGCGGAACAACCCGGGTGAAGCGGAACTGTATTACCGCCGGGCCCTGGCGAAAGAACCCTGGAAACTGGATTCCCTGGAGCCCGCGCGAAATCTGGCCCTGATGCTGGCGACCCGGGGAGTGCGGGAGGAGGCGGTCTTGCTGTGGCGTCGCGTCCTTCGGCTCCAGCCCGAGGACGGCGTTTCGATGAACAACCTCGGCATCACCCTCGTGAACATGGGAAAACGGGACGAGGGCATGAAACTCATCAAAACCGCCCGCCGCCTTTCCAAGGCAACCGCCGCACCCTGAAACGCCCTTTACCGGAGCACCTCCCCACGGCGTCCGGGAAGAGCCCGGATCAACCGGGCGTCGCGACAGTCGGCAACGCGGACTTGCATTCCCGGCGTCGTCTTGAGAGTATAGGCGTTCTGTGACCTTCATGCCGGCCCCGCCGGCCACGCCGAAAACCGGCAACACGCCGATCGGCCAGGAAACAACGGATGACGACACCGAGTGAATCGGATTTCGGCACGATTGCCGGCCTGGCGCACATTTACCGTGATGCGCTCCTGAATGACGTCATTCCGTTCTGGCAGCGCCATTCGCCCGATCGTGAGTGCGGCGGCTACTTCACCTGCCTGGACCGCGCGGGCGCGGTGTTCGACACCGACAAGTTTCTCTGGCTTCAGGCGCGGCAGGTGTGGATGTTCGCTCACCTCTACAACACCGTGGAACCCCGTCAGGACTGGCTGGACATGGCCCGGTTGGGCGCGGCTTTCCTTACCGCGCACGGCCGGGCGGAAAACGGATCCTTCTACTATGCCCTGACCCGCGAAGGCCGCCCCCTGTCACAACCGTGAAACATCTTCACCGATGCCTTTGCCGCCATGGGCTTTGCCGAGTATGGCCGGGCAGCGGGCGATTCCGAGGCCGTCGAAATCGCCTTGCAGACGTATCGCCGATTCGAGGAGCGTCTCCCCTCGCCCAAAGGCCGCTTCTCCAAGGCCGTTGCCGGAACGCGCCCCCTGGAAAGCCTGGCGCTTCGCATGATCCATCTGAACCTCCTGCTGGTCCTGGGCGATCGGCTGGGTGAGCAGAAATCGCGCACGACGGCCCATGCCCTGATCGACGACGTGCTCACGCGCTTCCGCAATCCCGAGCACGGTATTCTTCTGGAAAACGTGCCGGCCTCCGGCGGCGTGAGCGACACACTCGAAGGACGCATGGTCAATCCCGGCCACGGACTGGAAACGCTCTGGATGGCCCTGGCCGCGGCCGCCCGATGGGGAAAAACCGATTCCATCCCGCTCCTGGTCCAGACCATGCTGGCCACCGCGGCCTACGGATGGGACCCGAAGCATGGCGGGCTTCTGTATCGGATGGACATCCTGGGCAAGCCTCCGCTGCAAATCGAATGGGATCGCAAGATGTGGTGGGTGTTCGCCGAGGCCATCCTGGCCTTCAGCCTGGCATACGAACACACCCGCGCGCCGGAATGCCGGGCCTGGCTCGAACGGTTTCACGACTATACCTGGTCGCACTTCGTCGATCCGCATTACGGCGAATGGTACGGCTACCTCAACCGCGAAGGCGAGCCTCTCCTGGACCTCAAAGGCAATCGCTGGAAAGGGTGTTTTCATGTGCCCCGCTCGTTGCTGGAGTCGGCCCGCGCCCTGACCCGGGCCCGTGAACAAACAACCTCCTGAAAAGAGGTCTCATGCGCAACAAACCGAAAAGCGAAGTTCGTCTGATGGGCGGCACGAAACCGTTCCGGACTTTCCTCCAGACGGCCCTCCAGGGCGAAGCCGTTATCCACCCGGTCAAAAGCATGAAAGCCGCCCTGGCCGGTCAGACCCCCTGCCGCGCCCTGAGCCTCCTCCCCGATTACCCCCGGGGCGCAACCCTCATCCCGCAAACAGACTTCGAGTCGCTGCGTCGGTTTTCGGAATTGCGCCTTCAGGGCCAGCATGCGTACATCGAAAACTACGACGCCGGCGATTATGCCCACTCGACCGTCTTCGGCCATCTTGTCGATTCCGGTGTCCGGCACATGTTCACCGAATCCATCGTCGCAACGGGCGACTGGAAGAATTCCCTTCCCGACGGCGATGTTTTGCAGGCGCGCGGCTCCCTCTATTTCCCCGGGCGCGCCATGATGTTCCACGCGCGCCGGACCAACAAAACATCGGTCTTGCTCGAGGCCTCCGATTGCATCGGCACGCACCGTGTTTTCCGGCAGGGAACGACCTCCTATCCGGTCTTGGTCCGGCTCGATCAGTACCGCACCGCGGCCATGAACCTGACGGCGTTCGATCCGTGCATGCAAGTGCCGTTCTTCCGCTGGCGAGCCGTTTTTTCCCTGCTGTTCGCCGATGTGCTCGGCCTGCCCAGGGCACGCGTGGAGAAGGCCTTCGATCAAACCTGGCAACCCATCCAAACCGCGGGGAAGGTAAGGATCGCGACGCGAAAACCCTCCCGGGCGAGCCTGGAACAAGCCGTGGAACAAGCCTGCGTGTGGCATGAACACAGCGGCGTCCTTCGCGATCCCTCGGGTCGCACGGGCTGTTTCGAAATGATCCGATCCCAAAACCTGAAGGTGCGCGCCAATCTGCGCATGGACGCGCAACTGCTCGCCGGCCTCCTCCTCTGCATGCACGGCCGGCGCACCCGGAACTCCGACCGGATGCGACGCGGCGAGAACCTGGTCCGCCACATGCTGGACCATGGCATTCAAGTCGAAAGCGGATACGCGCGGGGATTTTTCAAATGGTTCCTGGATTTCGACGACGGTCCCGATTACATCTGGGCAAACGACACCGCGCGGGGCGGACTCGTGATGCTCCGCATGCATGAATTGACCGGAAGGGAGGACTATCGAAAACGAGCGGTCGCACTCGGCGATGCCATCCTCCGATGGCTCGGCCCGGACGGCTGGCATACCATGTCGTTTAAACGGTCCGCAACCCGATCCCTGAAAGCGCTTCAAAAGCCGGAAAATTACTGCGAAAACCCGATTTTTTACGCGGAAATGGCCGCCTTCCTGCTTCGCCTCTTCCATGTCAGCGGCAACCGGGCCTATTCGCAGGCCGTGCTGAAGTTCGCCCGCCCCATCATCGCCTGTTTTCCACGGGTCAAGGCCTCCTCCTTTTCCTCCAATTTAATTTACAGCCGTTCCCTGTTGATGATGTGCGCCTTGCAGGATTCGATTCACGAGGACTGTTCCGATAAAATCAACTTGATTCTGGATGCCCTGGAGGCCCTGCAACACCCGTCCGGCGGAATCGCGGAACCGGAAATCCATCTTGTCACCGGCGCCGAAGCCGGTGTGGGCATCGGTGACGGAAGCGATCAGATCGCCGACCTGCTGTATTGCAATAACTTCTTCGCCTGTGCGCTTGGCATTCTGACCCGGACCAGCCACCCCGGCACGGTGAACATGGCAAAAGCAAACGCCGTTTATCAAAAACTGCTTCATTTTCTGGTCCAGATTCAGATCGACAGCCCGGACCCTCGCCTGCATGGCGGCTGGATGCGCGCCTATGATCTCTCGCACCACGAGTATTACGGTCTGAACCGGGACAAGGACTGGGGCCCCTACTGCATCATGGGCGGCTGGGTCATGGGCTACGTGCCGCTCGCGCTTCTGGCTGAACTGGGCGAACCGAATCTCTTCGTCTAAGACGCGCCGGTTACCGCATGAGCTCCACGCGCCGGCCGGGAAGCGCGCGAACCAGCCGCTTCATCTCCAGCATCAGCAGCGTGGCCGTTACCGTCGAGGGCGGCAAGCCGCATTGTCGGGTCAGGGTGTCCACGTCCAGCCGTTCATCCTCCAGAAGCCGTTGCATGACAGCCTGCTCCGGTTCGGACAACGGGACCTGAATCCCAGGCGGAGGGGCGGGCGCCTGGCCCGGACGCGGGGGAGATCGGGTGACGGCATGAAAGAGACTGCCCAACTCCTCCAGAATATCGGCCACCGAATCCACCAGGTGGGCCCCCGTTTTGATCAATTGATGCGAGCCCCGAAACGTCGGGGCATCCGCCCGGCCGGGAATGGCGAATACGGTTTTCCCCTGCTCCGCCGCCACATGCGCCGTGATCATGGCCCCGCTGCCCATTCCCGCCTCCACGACCAGAACCCCTTGGGAAAGACCGCTGACAATCCGGTTGCGGATGGGAAAGGTTGTTTTGTCGGGTTCCCGGCCCAGGGGAAACTCCGTGAGCAGGGCGCCGGACTCGGCAATCGTCTCCGCCAACTCCCGGTTTTCCGGCGGATAGATGCCATGCAAGCCGCCACCCAGGACGGCCAGCGTGCGTCCGGTCGCTTTGAGCGTTCCCTGATGCGCGCTGGTATCGATGCCGCGGGCCAGTCCGCTGACGATCGTGAAACCGGCCTGCGCCAGTTGCCACGCAAAAGCGGAGGCGATCTCCCGGCCATAGCCGGTGGTGTGGCGGGAGCCGACAATCGCCACGGCATGACGGTCCCGGACCTCCAGCCTGCCCTTGACGTACAGAGCCAGGGGCGGATCGTAAATCTGGCGCAGCGGCTCCGGATAGTCGTCGTCCACCGGCGTCACCAGCCGCGCGCCGAGGGCCGCGGCCCGCTCGATCTCCTCCCCGGCATCGACTTTGCGCCGCCCGGTTATCAGCTTTTTCACCGTCTCCACGCCGGTCCCTTCCACGGACAGAAGATGTCGGGCATCGACGGAAAAAATGGAGGACACGGAACCCAGCGATTCGGCCAGAATACGGACCGTAACCGGTCCCACATCCCGGATCATGTTCAGGGCAATATACGCCTCGCGTTCAGACCGCATCATATAAACCTGCCATCACGCAGGGAGGCGTTGCGGAATGTCTATCCGAATGTCTTTACCCTACCGCGATGTCCCCGCACATGCAAGAAAAACAGACAGGGTATCCCTCAGAGCGGTTATAGGGGTCACTCATCCCATCGCTGGATCGTCCCGGGGTCCACCGGTGGAGTGTTGACTTGAATCCGTTCCGGTGGTAAAGCACGAACCAGATTGAAAGGAGCGTTTCATGGCCCTCTTGACTGTCCAGTTTGACGCCGCCTCGATCGGAAAACAATCCAGCATGCTGGCGCTGATCCCCCCGGGAAAGGGGCCGTTTCCAGTCCTCTACCTCCTGCACGGTCTGAGCGATGACCATACCATCTGGCTGCGCCGCACCAGCATCGAGCGGTACGTGGATGGGCTCAACCTGATCGTCGTCATGCCGGACGGGCACCGGAGTTTCTACGTCAACGATCCCCGGTTGGGCGGACTGGCCTACGAGGACCACATCGTCAAGGACGTGGTGGGGTTCTGCGACCGCGTGTTTCCCACCCGCCCCGAGCGCGGCTCGCGCGCCGTCGCCGGGCTCAGCATGGGCGGGTATGGCGCCATCATGCTGGCCCTGAATAACCCCGCTGTCTTCGGCGCCGCGGCCTCGCATTCCGGCGCGCTTGGCTTTTTCCGGAAATCGACCGGCACCTTCCGGGAGTTTCAGCCCCTGTGCGATGCGCTGAAAGGCCGGTACGACTGCTTCCGGCTGGCGTCCCGCCTCAAACGATCCGGAAAAGGCAAAATGCCCGCGCTCCGGTTCGATTGCGGCGTGGACGACAGCCTTCTTTCCCACAGCCGCGACTTCCATCGGCATCTGCTCAAAATCGGAATCGCCCATGAATACGAGGAGTTCCCCGGCAGCCACTCCTGGAGCTACTGGGACGAGCATATCCGGCAGACGCTTCCATTCGTCATGCGTCATATGAAAGGCCACTGATCCGGCGGATCGGTCGGATCGGTCCGGTTTCCTCTTTCAATAGCCTGCCCTGCCCTGTATAATGCGGTCGTCAAGCAGGAGCATGCCATGAATATTCTCGTTATTTTCGCTCATCCCAACCCCGCCAGTTTCAATCACGCGGTGTTGGAAACCGTCGTCAAAACCTTCACGGCCAAGGGCCATGCGGTAGCCGTCCGCGATCTGTACGGCATCCGTTTCGACCCCATTCTCGCGCCATCCGACTTCGAAGCCCTGGCCAAAGGAAGCGTCCGCCTCGATGTGGCTGAGGAACAGCGCCACATCCAGCAAGCCGACCTGCTCGTTTTCATTCACCCCGTCTGGTGGTTCGCCGCGCCCGCCATCCTGAAAGGCTGGATCGACCGGGTCCTGACCCTGGGATTCGCCTTTCAACACGACGAGCAGGGAGTCACCGGCCTGCTGGCCGGCAAAAAAGCGGCGCTGTTCTGCACCGCCGCCGCTCCGGAAGCGGCCATGGCCGGCGTGCGGCCGGCCATGGATTTGCTGTTCGCGGGGGCCATCTTGAAAACCTGCGGCCTGGAGCCGATCCTTCAGCGCTTCTTCTTCGGCGTCGATGGCGCGACGAACGAAGAACGCGCGGCGATGCTCCAGCAGGCCAGGGCCGACGCCGAATCGATCGCTCCGAAAGCTTAAAACAGCATGGCCCAACGACTCTGGCAGCTCTTCGCGGTTTTTTTCCGGATCGGCCTGTTCTCGATCGGCGGCGGCTACGTCATGCTGCCGTTGATGCGCCGGGAAATGGTCGCCCGGCGCGGCTGGTTGACGGACGAGGAACTGGTGGACTATTACGCCATCGGCCAGGCCGCCCCCGGCATCATCGCGATCAACGCCGCGACGTTCACGGGTTATAAGCGCGCCGGCATACCGGGTGCGTGCGCCGCCACGGCCGGCATGATTGTCCCCTCGCTGCTCTGCATCATCCTGGTGGCGATGTTCTTCGACCGTTTCCAGGGTTTGCCGCTGGTCCAAAAGGCGTTCCGTGGCATCCGGGTGGCGGTGGCCATGCTGCTCATCGCCACGGTGGCGGGCCTGTTGCGCAAAACCGCCACCAAGACCGGCTCCGCCCTGTTGGCGTTGGGCGCTTTTGCCGCCGTGGCCGGAGCCGGACTCTCCCCCATTCCGGTGGTGATCCTGGCCGGCGTGATCGGGTTGGTCTGGGGCGGCAAACTGGAGGCGAAACCATGATTTACCTCCAGCTTTTTTCCGCCTTTTTCAAAATCGGCCTTTTCACGATCGGCGGCGGCCTGGCCGCCCTGCCCCTGTTCCAGCGCGAATTGCTGGCCCTGGGCTGGGTGACCCCCGGGGAGTTTATCGACATGGTGGCCATCTCCCAAGCCACGCCCGGCCCGATCGGCGTCAATATGGCCACGTTTGCCGGGTTCAAGGTCGCCTCGTACAGCGGCGCGGTATGCGCCACCGCGGGGCTTGCGGCGCCGTCGTTGATCATCATCGTGATCATTGCCCGGTTCATGAAGGACTATGCCCACCGGCCGGTGGTCCGGCTTCTGCTCGCCGCCCTGCGGCCCGCGGCCGTCGGCATGATCGGCGCCGCGGCCTGGTTCATTTTCCGAGGCGCCCTGTTCGGGTCAGATGGCCATCCGGCCCTGGCCGGACTGGATTGGAAAGCGGCCGCGCTTTTTGCCGCACTGGGCGCGGCCTATTCGTTCAAGCAGACCTATCCCGTAGCCTTTATTTTTCTGGGAGGCCTGGCGGGCCTGCTTCTTTTTTAACGGCCGCGGCCAGCGCCAACACGAACGCCAGCGGAATACCGATGCCGCGCACCAGCAGCGGACTCCACAGGCAGGCGATCGAAAAGGCCAGCAGGCTCCCGAACACGCCCACCGCCAGCCCGCTTTTCGCGTCCGCCGTCAGCCGGACCGCGCCCCGCGCCGCATTCGCCATCGCGCCCATCAGGATGCCCAGAAAAGCCGCCAGCCCCGGCAGGCCGATGGAGGCGCTCAAGACCAGAAAAAGATTCTGCGAATCGGGTTGCGCCGCCTTGCCGCCCGGCACGGGAATCAAACCGTAAAAAGAGCCGATCCGGTCCTGATAACAGCCCGCCCCCACCCCGAACACCGGATGCTCGCGGATCATCTCCATCGCCGCCTGCCATTCGGCATATCGGCGCGTCACCTCGCCGTCGTCGTTGAACAGCATCACCGACTGCCTCAGCGTCTCCTGGTTGTCGCGCGGCAACACCGGCATCAGCAGAAAAACGCCGACCAGCACCGCCGCCGCGCACCCCGTGAACGCTTTCCAGCCCCGGGTGATCGCCATCGCGGCAAAGGAAACCGCCAACGCCAGAAACGCGCCGCCGGACAGCACGACCGTAAAGCCGGCCAGGATGATCAGCCAAAGCGCGATCCGGGCTTCCCGACTCCTGGCGTCCAGCATCAACCCGAAAAACAGCGGCAGCAGCAGCGCCAGAAACCCACCGAACACGTTGCTGTTGCCAAAGGTGGCGCGGACCTGGAACGCCGTCACGGCGGGCGACAGGTACTGCGACAGGCCCAGAAGAATCACCACCGCCGCCACGCCGATAAAGGCGTTCAGCGCCCATTGTCGCATCGTCCGATCCTCCAGCGCGCTTTTAAACAGCAGGAAGGCCGCTATGAAATACTCGGCCCATTGGAGCAGTTCCGCGACCGACCGCGGCACATTCGTGGACGAAATCAACGACAGCGCCGTCAGCCCCACGAACAGGATCGGAACCACCAGGTCCCCGCTGAACAGCCCCCGTGCACCTGTCCGCAAAACGCCCGCCAGCCAGACGATAAAGGTTACGCCGATGAGGGGATCGACCAGCGACAGGTGCGTCTTCCTGAACAGATCGAAACCGTATTGGGTCGGCGCCAGAACGATGACGCCTAACAGGCCGGCCCTGACAAATCCGGAAAAAGGAACGGAATCGGTTTTCGGGATCGCGGTCACGGCGCTTCCCCAACGGTGACGGGCTCGATGTCAACCGGCACATAGGTCTTGTCCCGCGTCAGCAGAATCTGATGGAGGGCAACGCCATCCTCCCGGTTCCGCACCGTCAGCGTGTGGACGCCCGGCGTGAGCGTGAGCTGTTTCAGCCGCAACGGCGCCCGCACCCAATGCCAGGTTTTGAACGTGGAGTCTTCCCCGAAAATAAACGGCTTGGCCTCGCCGATGTGAATGGAAAAGGAGTTGCCGCACTCATCCAACCACCAGACGCGGCACCACAGCACGTAGTCGCCCGCGTGTTCGATCGTGAAGGAGTAGGTCGCCAAACCCGTGGTCACATCGGGCGGATAGCCTTTCCCCTGGGCGATCTGAAGAAAAGTTTCGCCGGCCAGCCCTTTCTCCAGTTTTTCGCGGAACTCGACCGGGGCATTCGTCGCCGCGGCAATTTCCACCGGCGCTTCGAGGGTTGCCGGCGCCGCCGCGTTCAGGCAAATGGAATCCGCCGATTGGACGGCGAACGGGGCGGCGGCGACCAACAGAGCGGAAAGAAGGCGGAAAAACCAGCCGTGCGCGTGACTGTTCATGCCCTCACTCTATCAACGATCGGAATTCCAATCAAGCGCCGGCGTAAATTCTTTCGATCCGGTCTACCAGGGGTTCCAGGCGATACCGTTCTTCCGCCCTCCCGCGCGCGGCCGCGCCCAGCGTGCGCCGCTTCGACTTGTCCTCCAGGAGTTCCAGGATGGCCAACGCCAAACACGCCGGACTCCCCGCCGGCGCCAGCAAACCCGTCTTCTCGTGAACGATCACGTCCGGCACGCCCCCCACCGGGGTCGCCACGATGGCCACACCCGCGGCCATGGCCTCCAGCAGGGAATAGGGCAGACTCTCCCAGCGGGACGGCAGCACGAACACGTCGAAGGCGGAAACGAGACCGGCCCCGTTTTCCAGAGCGCCCGGCGCGAACACGCGATCCCCCAAACCAAGCGCGTCGATTTCCCGCCGAACCGCCGGCATCAAGGGACCGTCACCGACCAGCACAAAACGGACATCCGGCTCCCGTTTCAACGTGAATGCCGCCGCCGCCACGAGATCGAGCGGGCTTTTCTGGGAGGCCAAGCGCCCGATCATGCCCACCACCCGGTCTTCCGGCCGCAAGCCCAGCCTCCGGCGGAGGGCCCCCTTGTCCGGCGTCGGTTCAAACGCCGAGGCCGGCAGACCGTTCGGAATCACCACGCAACGGCCGGCGCGATCGAGGCCGGCCCGACGAGCCGCCTCGCGCTCCGCTTCGCACACGCAGATCAGCCGATCGGTCCAACAGGCGGCCAGCCGCTCCAGCGTCCGGTAAAGTCCCATGGAAAAGGGGCTGACCTCCATCTGAAAGGCGAAGGTGTGCGGGGTATGAACGACCCGCGGCACGCCCGCCAGCCGCGCCGCCAGCCGCCCCAGGAACCCGGCCTTGGAACTGTGGGTATGCACGACATCGAACCGGCCGCGGCGGAGCAGCCCAAGCAGGCGGAATAAGGCCGCGGCATCCCGGAACGGTGAGATTGGACGGACCATCGGAACGACCGCCACGTCCACCCCATGACGGCGCATCCGGTCGATGTCCGCCAGGAACCCGGGATCGCGCCGGGTGGAGCCGAGCACGGTCACGGCGAACCGGGCCGGATCGAGGGCGCAGACCAGTTCCGTCACGTGCCGCCGGGTGCCCGCCGTGGTGGCTTCCACCACCTCCGCTACGCGTATCTTTTTTTCCATAGCCGCCTGCCGATCCAGGTTCCAATGGCCGTCGCTTCCTCCAGCCGGAGCAGGAACGCCGCGGCGATGAACGTGAAAGCGCCCGTCGCGCCGGTCGTGCCGATTTTCACGGCCAGCCACGCAAGCCGCATCGGTTTGCCGACCGACTCCAGCGACGGCAGCAGACCGTTTAACGCCTGCCGCGCCACGAGCAGAACGGCCGCCATAAGCGCGCCGGCCGCGATCATCCGCAGCGCAAAAAGTCCATTCTTGCGCCACTGAAGGTTGGGCAGAATTCTCTTCAGCAACAGGAACAGAATGCCCACCTTCACCCCCTTCGAAACCGTCGACGCCAGGGCCATGCTGGCGTTTTGAAGACTTTCCTTGAAAACCAGGATCACCGCCAAATGCACCAGCACGCACAACGCCCCGACAACGGCAGGAGTCAACGTGTTCTTCGAAGCGAAATAGAACCGCATCAGCAAGCCTTCCATCGCCACGACGGTCAGACCCAGGGCGTAAAAACCGAACGGCGCCGCCGTCAACGCCGCCGATTCCCGGGTAAACTTGCCGTATTGAAACGCCAGTTGAATCACCGGCATGCGAAGGGCGATCAGAATCAGGGTTATGGGAACGAACAGGAACACCATCATCCGAAGCGCGCGTATCAGCATGTTGGTCATGGCTTCCCGGTCCCGGGCGGCCGACTCGTCCGAGAAAAAGGGGTAAATCGCCACGCCGACGGCCGCTGGAATCAGTTGCACGATAGTATCCACAAGACCGCGAGCATAGTTGATGCCGGCGACGCTCCCCTCCCGCATTCCGGAGGCAAAATAGGAATCCATGACGGTCCGCGACCATCCGATCAGCGATGAAAACAAAATCGGCAGCATCAACCCACCGAGTTGGCGCAACGCGGGATCGCGCCAATCCACGCCCCACCGGAATCCCTGCACCCGGCCGCGCAGGCCGAACACCAGCAACGCCACACCCGTCATGGCGCCGACCACCACACCCGCGGCCAGACCTCGAACGCCTAAAAACCGATAGGTGATCGCCAGGCACAGGATCAACATGATCTTGTTGATCGTGTCGCCCACCGCCGGAAGCGTGAACCGCTTGTACGCGTTCAACAGCAGGGCCGTCAAGGCAAACAAACCCGTGAAAGCCAGCGACGGCATCATGATCCGGACCAACCGCCCGGACAGCACGGTGGTTTCCTCCGAATCGAAGGAGGAAACCCAGGCCGCCAGCCGAGGCGCCAGGATCATGCCGATCGCCGCCACCACCACCAGCGCCAGCGCCAGGATCGTGGCCACCGAGCCGGCGAGCCGCCACGCCGCCGCGTCACCCTCCTTTTTCCGCCGCTCGGAAAACAACGGCAAAAAGGGATCCAGCAACTGCTTCGGGAAAAGAGCGATGGGCACCACGATGCTGCCGGATGCCAGCGTGTAGGCATCCGCCGCCATGCCGGTGCCGAAAAAATGGGCCATCGCCAGTTTTTGGACATACCCCATCGAGCGCCCGATCAGCGTGAAGAGGCTGATGATAAAGGCGCCCTTGACGATCTGCTTTCCCTTGGTCGATTCCATGTTCACGCAAACACCCAATTCCGGCGGTCAGTCCGCCATCGTTTCGCCGCGCCACAACGCGGCCAGTTTTCCGGCATTCCGGGTAATATCGAAATCCCGGCAAACCGTCGCCCGCCCCTGTCCCCCCATGCGCTCCCGGAGTTGAGGATCGGTTAACAGCCGCCGAAGGGCCTCCGCCAGCGCGGCGGGGTTTCCGGGCGGAACCAGGAACCCCGGGCCGCCGTCCGCCACGGCTTCCGGAATGGCCGAAATCGCGGAGGCCACAACCGGAATTCGCATCGCCATCGCTTCCAGAAGCACGTTGGGAAGCCCGTCGCGGTCGCCGTCCGCGGTTTGGATGGAAGGGACCGCCAACACCCTGGCGGCTCCATACCATTCCATCAGCCGCTCCTGCGCGAGCGGCCCGGTTAACCGAACGTCCCCGTTTAGTCCGTTTTGTCGGATTTGCTCTTCCAACAAATGCCGTTGCGGCCCTTCACCGACCATGACGCACCGGAAAGGGACGCCCATCTGCTTCAGGATGCGGCAGGCGTGGATGAGATGATGGAATCCCTTTTTCTCCACCAGCCGGCCCACGCCGAGAATCAACGGTTCCACGGCTCGCGCGCCCGGATAACGGTCGGGAAACAGGCCATGCCGCAGCAGGACCAGGCGGGATTCCGCACCCCCCTGAAACAGGTCCTTCACCTGCTCCAGGCCATGCCGGGTGCAGACCGCCACGAAGTCGGCCGGCGCGAACCGCGCCGCAAGCGCCTCTCTTTTTCGTGTGAACAGATCCCACGCATGCGCCGAGAGGCTGAACGGCACGCCGAGCAGGCGCCCCATGGCAGCGCCGACGTCGGCCGTCACGTGCGCAAAATGGGCATGAATCCGCCGCACGCCACTCCGCCTGGCCTCCCGGGCCAGAACGGCCGCCCCCAGCAGGTGATAAAGCGCTTTCGTCCGGGATCCCGTATCCGGATCGCCACGCCGCAAGGCCTCCCCCGCCAGGACCAGGAAACGAATCGGCGCGAGCCCCAGCCCCGCAACAAGCCCGACGATCACCGTCGCTAGTCCGGCCTTCGGACGAGCCCTCATGCGCGGCAGGAAATAGCGCGCCTCTTCGTGCACCAACGGCGACGCCGCTTTCGTCAACACAAATGGCACAACCTCGACGCCGAGTTGCTCGAGCGCCAGCATCTCCCGCAGAATGAAGGTCTCGGTCAACGACGGGAATTCGGCCACCACATAACCGACCCGCATGGGTTCCGCCGGACGCTCCCCGAGCAGTTGCGCGTACAGCGCCTCCATCTGTTCGACATGCCGGCTCAGGGAGAATGCCTGTCGAACGCGAGTCCGACCCGCTTCGCCGATCCGGGTTGCCGCGGCCCGGTCCCGCCACAGCGCAATCGCGGCATTGGCCAGGGCGCCCGCGTCTTCCGGCGGCACGAGAACGCCGTCGATGCCGTCGCGGATAATCTCCGCGGGCCCGCCGGCGTTGATCGCCACCACCGGCTTGCCCAAGGCCATGGTCTCCAGGATCACGCGGCCCAACGGTTCCCGCGCGGGCGGGTGGATCAGCAGATCGAGCGACCCCAACACGGCAGGCATATCGGCGCGATGACCTGAAAAAACCAACTTCTCCGCAAGTCCGAGTTCGCGGGCGCGGGTATGGAGACCGGCCGCGTAGGCCGCGTCCTCATCGAACAGATTGCCGCCGATCAACAAAAACCGCGCTCCGGGAATGACGGCGGCTATTCGCGCCGCGGCTTCGAGAAACAGCTCCTGCCGCTTCCACGGTATCAGTTGTCCGGCCATTCCCACCAGGAAGGTTGTGGCATCCCCTCCCCCCCATTGCCGCCGTAACATCTCGTTTCGGGCTTTCCCGGCAAACGCGTCGGCGTCGATCCCGTTCGGAATAACCCTGGCATTGACGGCCAGTCCTTCGGACGCCAGCTGATTCCGGACGGCTTCGGAAATGCACACCACCCGGGAAGCGCGGGCCGCCATCCAGCGGCCCGCCGCGCCCAGTTTCACCAGATCGCGGCTGTGCCAGACACACGGAATTCCGGTCCACGATGCCGCCAAACCGCCGTACAGCTGCGCCGTGTTGCTGTTGGCGTGAACAAGGTCGATTCGCTCGCGCCGGATCAGGCGCACCAACCGCCATGCGACGCTCAGCAGGTTGACGGCATAGCCCGCCAGCACCAGCGGATTGCGGGTTTTGCGAAACCGTTTCATCGGCAGGCGCAGCGTGCGAACGTCCGCCCGCGTCAACGCGTCGGCCAGTGAACCCGTATCGGGCACAACCGCGATCGGTTCGAACCGGGCTCGGTCCAGCCCCCCCAGCAGATCCAGCAGACTGGCCTCGCCGCCGCCGATTGCGGCGACGTGATTCAGAAAGAGGATCTTCGCTCGTGCCATGGTGGTGCCTGTGGGCTCAACGGCCGGCGGGATCGGTCTGCCGGTTCAACCAGCGCTCCGTCCAGTCCAGCGCCTCCGCCTCCCAGCGGAGGGAATAGAAACTGTGATTGGCTTCCGGAATTTCGTGAAATTCGCTTG
>CAZSUH010000037.1:0-25089 GCA_964609905.1 uncultured Verrucomicrobiota bacterium | reverse complement strand
GCGTCCGTATCGAGTCGGCTGATGTAGTCGTTGGCGAGTTGGAGCGTGCCGGCTTCCGAGGACCAACCCAACGCCACGACGAACAGAGCGGTTGTGATACGCTGAATTGCGTTACTTGTTTTTCGCATCTCTGTATTCCTTTTCCATCAACGACACACGCCTGCCTTCATTACTTCACAATGATCAACGCCCCCGGCGGCAGGCCTCTCCGATCATCGAGCGCCTCCCTGGTTGTTCGAATCAGAGCATACCATTGAAAATCTTTTCACGTGGCCAACCCCTCATGGCAGACACGTATAAAAAACAAAACGAGCCCTTTTATAGTACAAGAAATGACAGACGCCAGTCAAACAAAGGAAATCATTTTCAACACGTGTAAGATGCCTGGGCGAATTTGATTCGTCACGGGTGTCAGAAACGGGGGAAGCTGACCACCGATTCCCTTGCCTTCTTTCGTTTCTCGGTTATCATTCTGTTTCATGTCAACGCCCGCCCCCGATTCCAATCCCGTCAACCTCGCCCACGCCCTGATCGCCCGCGGCGGCCCGGTCCACCTGGCCGGCATTGGCGGCATCGGCATGGCGGGCCTGGCCTTCCATCTCCACGCTCGAGGCCTCGCCGTCTCCGGTTGCGACGCCGCAGCCGGCCCGAATCTCGCCTGGCTGAAGGCCCGCGGCATTCCCGTCGCCATCGGCCACGACCCCGCCCACGCCGCCCGGCCCGATTGGCTGATCCGCAGCACGGCGGTTTCCCCCGCCTCTCCCGAAATCCAGGCCGCCCTCATCCGCGGCATCCCCGTGCTCCGCCGCGGCGAGGTGCTGCCCGCTCTCCTGCCCGCCGCCGGCTCCGTGGTCATCGCCGGCACCCACGGCAAAACCACCACCACCACCTTCCTGACCCGCCTGCTCCAGGCCGCCGGCCGCGATCCTTCATTTTTCGTCGGCGGCCACCTGGACGCGGCCGGCGCCATGGCCGGGACCGGCTCCTCCGGCCTGTTCGTGACGGAAGGCGACGAGAGCGACGGCTCCCTCGCCCTCTATGCGCCCGAGTTCGCAATCGTCACCAACATCGAATTCGACCACATGGAGCACTTCGCCGATGTGGCCGATTTCGAAGCCTGTTTCTCCACCTTCATGCGCCAGGCCAAGCGGGTCATTTTCTGCGCCGACGATCCCCGCGCGGCCCGTCTGGCATCCGGGCTTCCCCAGTCCGTCGGATACGGCTTCTCCGCCCAGGCGTCCTGCCGGGCCGCGGAAATCGAGGAAGGCCCCGCCTTTATTGCCTACACGCTGGTCCGGAACGGTCGGCCCGAGGGCCGTCTGAGCCTGCCGATTCCCGGCCGGCACAATATCCTCAACAGCCTCGCCGTGGCCGCCGCGGGCTTCGAACTGGGCCTCTCGTTCGATCAGATTCGCAACGCTTTCACTTCTTTCGCCCTGCCGCGCCGCCGCTTTGACCGCATCCTCGACCGGCCCGACCTGCTCGTGGTCTCCGATTACGCGCACCATCCCTCCGAAGTGCGCACCGTCATCCAGACGGCTTTGAAACAGGGTCGCCGCCGCATCCTCGCCGTGTACCAGCCCCATCGCTACACGCGTACCCTCGCGTTGGGCCGCGACTTTCCCGCCGCCTTCGCCGGCGTCAACGACCTGACGCTCGTGCCCGTCTACGCCGCGTCCGAGGCCCCGCTGGAGGGCGGAACGATCGCCGACCTCTATCGCCACTTCCGTGAAGCCGGCCAGGCCCCCCGCCTCGCCCGCTCGCTTCGGGAAGCCTGGCTCGATCTGCGCCAACGCCTCGAACCCGGCGACCTGCTGCTGATCGTCGGGGCCGGCGACGTGGACAAGATCGCGGGTTGGGCCCAAACCGACCTTTCCGCCATCACCCCCTCAAGCTTCCAGCCTGATGCCGCTTGCTCCGTATGGGCGGAGGCGCTGCCGCATTCCACGATCCGACGGAACGAACCGCTCGGCGCAAAGACCACCTTCGGTGTGGGAGGAACGGCCGACATCTGGGCTGAAATCGGCTCGGAGACGGATCTTTCCGCATTGATGGCGCGCGCGCATCGGGATCTGCTCCCCGTGATGCCATTCGGGGGCGGCAGCAATCTGCTGATCCCGGATACCGGCCTGCGCGGCATCGTCCTGCGCCTGGCCCCCGCCGCGTTCGGAGTCATCCGGAGTGAGGGAAACAGGCTGATCGCCGGAGGCGCCGCGTCCGGCAAAAACCTGCTGGATGCCGCGGAAGAGGCAGGACTGGAGGGGTTGGCATGGCTGGAAGGGATTCCCGGCCGGGTCGGCGGACTCGTCCGCATGAATGCCGGCGCGCAGGGCGGGGAGATCGCGCAACGGCTCGCCTGGGTGCGAGTGGCTGAACCCGGTGGCCGCATCGGCATAATCCCCCGGGAAGCCTTGGATTTCGTCTACCGGAGCTGCGCCAGTCTGGACGGCAAAATCGTGCTGGAGGCGGCCTTTGCGCTGACGCCGGGCAGTCCGGCTAACATTCGAACGGCCCGTTCTGAATTTCGCGCCAAGCGGGAATGGATGAACGGGTTGCGTTGCGCGGGATCGGTCTTCAAAAATCCGCCCGGCTCGTTCGCCGGCCGACTGATCGAGGACGCGGGATGGAAAGGCCGTTCCCTTGGCGGCGCCCACGTTTCGGAACATCACGCGAACGTCCTGACCGCCGGGCCAGGCTGCCGCGCTTCCGATTTGCTGGCCCTGATCGACCTGATCCGCGATTCCGTGCTCCGTAAATCCGGAATACGCCTCGAACTGGAGATCGAGCTTCCGGGCCAGACTTGAGCGTGCTTGTCTGAATTCCTTCTGCGTCGGGAGCACGCTCGGAGCAGAAGCGCTGTCAGATGTTTAACGATTTTCACGCTCTTCGCTCCGTCCTACGGCCAGGACGCCCGGGTCTCGTCATCGATCAGCCCGATGCGTCCCACCGGAATTCGCCGAAATCCCAGTTGATAGGCCGGCGAATCGTCACGAAGTTGGAAGTTCCGTCCCGCGAACCGGGGATCCCGGCCGATCAGGTTGTCGACGCATTCCTGCTTGCCGCGGTTCCGGAAGGACCGGCACCGGACCACGATGTTCCGCGCCAGGATATTGGGCCGTTCGTCCTTAAGCACGTTCACCAGCCACGGGTATCGGCTCTTGTAGGGCTCTTTCCGAACGTCGATCGCGGGCCCGAACAGCCGTTTATTGTAAGGCGGTGTGGACCAGTATTTTTTCCATTGCTTCCGGTTCCACGGCGTTTCGTTGTAGACCTGGCCGCATTCGACAAATACATTGTTTTCGATCGTATTATACCGTCCGCCATGAACGAACACGGCGCCGAACCGGCATCGGCCCGGCGCGCAGGCTTTGTAAAAGATGTTGCCGGACACGATGTTGCCGCAGTGGCCGTCGTCGAAATAGATGCTGGCCACGCCATGGTAATCCGCGATCTTGCCCACATGATGGAAATAGTTGTGGCGGATCACGTTGCCCTGCATCGAGGGATCCCGCCCCGCATACACGGCGCCGGCGTCGAAGCATTCGTAGACCACATGATGGATCTCGTTCAACTCGATCACATGGTCGTTTCCGCCGAAACAGATCGCCATGTGCGGCGCGTCATGAATCCGGTTGTGGGCCACGCGTATGCCCACGCCCTCCAGATGGATACCGGACTTGTAGACGCGCCGCCACCGGGCGTAATGATGAATGTGGTTGTTGACCACCTCATGGCCCGACGGCCGCAGCGTGGCCCGGTCGCCGCCGGACATGAAAACGCCGCCCTCCCCCATTCCCTCGATGTCGCAGCCGGCCACGCGATGGCGGACTCCGCCCGTCACCCGGACGCCCCAGCCGCCGAGGTTTCGGAAGGAGCAGCCGACGACGGACACATCGGATCCGCCGGCGACGACCAACCCATGCGACCGGCCCGCTTCCACCGTGAACCCCCGGAACGTCACATGCGCCACGTCGGTCATCGTCACGAGCGGCTCGGCGGTCATGGATACCACGGCCCGGCTTCCCGCCAAGGGCTCGGGCGGATAGAAATAGAGGATGCCGGTGGCGCGGTCCAGATACCACTCGCCCGGTTCATCCAGTTCGCAGAGCGCATTGTAGGCGAAGAACAGTTGTCCCTTGCGAAAACCATACTCATGCGTTTCCGGCTTGCTCAGCGTGATCACCCGGTTCGCCGTGTCGATGCTTTCCACGGCCAGCCGCTGTTCCGCCCAGTTGTAGAACCAGTAGCCGTGGAAACACAGATCCTTCTCTCCCACCCATCGCATCGGCCGATCGCCCTTGTAGACGATCTTGCCGGTCCGGTTACCGCGCACCTTGCCCTCAATGGGCACGGGATCGATCACCCCCACGATCGGCGCATACCCCCTGTTGGGCCAACGCGCGAGAGTCATAGGCCGGTCGTTGTAAAACAACTCCAGCCGCGAGCCGGTGGACTGGACCCAGTCCGTCTCCTCGTAATCGCCGTAATCCGTGATTCCCAACGCCTTCAGGTCGCATTGCACCACCTTGCGGCGCGCGCGCCTGTCCAGTCGGTTCAGGATCGACCGGTCCTTGACCGGGACGAACGGTCCGATCGTCCGGCCTCCGGTCAGTATCACGCGTTCGCCCGGCGCGGCCCGGTATGTGATCGGCGCCTCACCGGATCCGGAATCCTGGCGGGACAATTCAAAGCGGCTCGAAAGAGGATAAACACCTGTCCGGAGCGTGACCACAACCGGCTCGGCCGGCTTTTTGCTCCGGAACCGGCGCACGGCGTCGCGCGCGCGATCCAGCGTGGCGAAGGGCGCCTTGACGGTGCCCGGATTGGCGTCCTTCCCTCGCGGCGCAACAAAAAACTCCATATATTCCCCCACTCGCTTCGGTCTTAAAACTCCACCACCGCCATGTCGTGAATCTCGAAATCCCTTAACTTGGCCGTCACGCCGCCGGCGGCGGACGCAAAAGCGATCTCCGTATCCGTGTCCGGATAGTGGATTCGTTTCACGCTCGTGCCGGCCGGCGGATGCACCGTCAGGGTCGCGCCCTTCACCCCCGTCGATTTCACATCGTAGTCGAGAAGGTGCACCATCCACCGGTTCTTTTCCGGCTGTTGGCGCACGGTAACCTCAATCTCCTTCGAAACGCCATCCACCTCCACCGGAAGCGTCGCGTTCGCGTTAGACAGTCCGCCCCGAACCATGGCCGTCAGCAGTTCGCGGACGTTCGGCCAGAAGTCGTGATAGTTGGCCTGCATCTCCCACCCGGAAGCGACGTGGCACAGGGCGGGATAGGCCGGTGTCCAGAAAAAGCACAGTCCCTTGCCCACCCGGTTGACGGTGAGCGCGGGATCGCCGTTCGCAAACGACGCCAGCACGGCGGCGGCGCCCGGCTTGACCCTGTCATAGCCCAGCGGCATGTCGTATTCGACCGCGCTTCCCGCGGCGATCCCCGGCAGGACGTCCGACGCGGCGGCAACCGTATACAGGCCGAGCGATTTGACGGGCTTCACCTCGCGGTGGACATGGTGGCGGAAATTGTCCGGATTCAGGCCCGAGACAGCCGGCACGCAGGTCTTGCTGGGATAGTCGAAGCAGAACGTGTCGTTTTTCTCCGGATCGGTGACGCCGACATCCTTCACGTAGTCCAAACCGAACAGCGCCGCCATCCCGTAGTTCTTCCGCAGGCCGGCCCATCCGTCGAACAGCGACGTGGTGCCGGTCACGATCAGCGTGCCGCCGCCGGCGACCCAGGCGCGAAGCGTCTCCGCCTCCTGCGCGTGGACGATCTTCGCATCGGACAGAACCAGGACGCGGTAGCGGGCCAGTTTTGCCGGGGTGATCGTGTCGATCCACAGGATGTCCGTCGGCATATGCGACTGGTTCAGCGCGGTCCAAAGCGCGCTCTGATTCTGGTCCCAGCGCAGCGGTAGCGGCGAACCGTAGCGGTTGACGGGATCGAACGCGAGCATGGTCCGGTCCGTGAGCAACAGCCCCACGTTGGCGGCCGACTCGGGCACGGCCAGGTAATCGCGAATCTTGCGCGCCTTCTGGAACACGGCCTGCACGTTGGGCCAGCGGGTCTCGTCCCAACTCCACATGTTGTAGTGGCTGGCCTGCTCGAAAATGTGATCGATGTGAAACGCGTAAAAGCACTCCCCGTGCATCAGGTGCTGGGCGAAGCCGCGAATGTCGTGAGCGGACGAGGGGCCGTACCAGTTGTAGAACTCGGAGAGGACCGGACGCGCCTGGCCGTCCTTGTACATTTCCATCATGAACGAGTTGTAGCGGCCGAAGCCCTGGTAGGTTTCGCAACCGTTGGCGTCCACCACATCGCCGGCCTTCGCGGTGACTCCGAAATATTTGAAATGCTGGGCATGGGACACGACGTAGGTGAAGCCGCACCCTTTGCGCAGGCCGTGCAGGAATTCCTGGGACTCCCGCCAGGAGGAGACCAGTTTCTCTCCGCCCCACCGCAGGTATTCCATTTTCAACGGCCCGGAATACGGCTTCCTGCCCGTCGGATCGAAGCCGGGCGAGTCGCTCCAGGTGTTCCATGACCGGTTCGTCACCACCGTATCGGCCGGCAGCCCCAGTTTTTTCCGGTAATCGGAACCGTGCTGCTCGACAAGCCACGCTTCGAAATTCGGCCCCGAAATAGCCAGGTCCGGGTACGTTTCCTCGGACCAGAAGCCCTGGATGGCCGGCATGTCCCGATACGCGAGGAGCACCATCTCGGTGTCGGGCTTGACGATGTCCCGGCGGGTGCCGCCCGGCATGACGTCGATCCAGCGCAAATCCAGTTCGCCCGCCGCTTTCACCGACTCCAGGTAGTTCGTGGAGTCCCATGTCGGTGAGCCCCAGGCCTGGTGAATGCCGGTCATGCCCGCCTGCCACAGATAGGGCCACAGGAGGGACGGCTTGCTCTGCCCGGTGAAGGGACGGCCGGCCAGGGCGTTGAAGCTCCGGGTCAGCCCGTAGAATTTGTCCCGGGACGCCAGGTAATCAGGTTGCCTGACGCCGATCTCGCTTCTCCCGCCCGCCTGGATTTCCGCGATCGCCAGGCCGGCATGGACTCCCGTTCCCAACGGCTCGGGCGACGCGTAGATATTCGTATACCGTCGGCGCCGTTTCTTGTCTTCCGGAAAATCCTTGGCGTTTTTCAGCACGTTTTCCAGCGTGGGCAACGCGGCCGGATCGCCGATGTGCCCCAGCGCCCGGATCGCCGCCACCTGCCGGTTTCCGTAATCGGCCGGCTTCAGATCGTCCTGCAGCGTGACCAGGGCGAGTAATTCCGGAACCGCTTCTTTGGCCTTGAGCCAACCGAGGGCGAGAATCGCATTCAGGGCCAGGTCGGTGTCCTTGTCGCCAATCCGCGCGCGCAGGGTCTGAATGGCCCGCGCGTCGCCGATCTGGCCGAGCGCCTGCGCGGCCCGGCGGCGCATGGCAGGATCGCGGCCGTTGACCGCGTCGATCAGCGCCGGCACGGCGGCCTTCGCCTGCATCCAACCCAGGCCGAGGACCGCCTGAATCCGGATCGCCTCGTCCGCGTCAGCCAGCCGCTTGATCAACGCCGGCACGGCGTTCGGGGCTCCGATCCGACCCAGTTCCCGAACCGCCTCGAGCCGGATCGCCGCGTCATCCGACGCGCATTTCGCGATCAGGGCCGGCGCCGCGGCGGCATCCTGTTTGCGTTCGGCCGCAAGCCGTTCGGCCTTGACGTCGTCAACCCTCGGGCGAAGTGCTTCGATTGCCCGATCGCCGAGGGCGATCATTTCTTTCATGCGGGCCGCGGACATAATCTGTTCGTCGAGGGCAGCCCGGTCAAAAAGGGCTGTTTCGGCCGTCAGTTCAGCGGCCGTCATGCGGCCGATCCGGGCCATGATGTCCGCGGTCGCCTTCTGGACATTCCGATCCAGTTCCGCCACGGCATTTTTCAGCTCGCCCTCGGCAGCCCGGAACCCGTCCAACTGTTTCCGGATCGGAAACTGGTTCAGGTACTGCAGGGTGTACTGCCGGCTCTGAAGTTCCAGCGCCTTGCGATTGCGCAGTCCCGGCAGTATCCCGGGCTGGCGGTCCGGGCCGCGCTCGTTCAACGTCCAATCCCAGATTTTTTCACGGCGAAGGAACTCCAGGTCGGCCGCCGCCTGTTGTTTCGCCGTCTCGTCTTCGCCCGCCTTGGGCGCCGACGCCAGCCAGTCCAGCGCCGTCAGGAGCAGACGGCGGGAGGCGCCGGTCATGGCGTTCGTGCCGGCTTCCGCGCCGATGAAGGAACCGAACAACAGGTAACGCCCGCCATAGACCTCCCCGTAAACGCCCACGGGATCGTCGCCGTTCACGGCGAACACCTTGCCGGCCGGCCCCAACTTGATCGTCATGTGGTCCCAGCCGCCCGGACAGAACGGCCGGTCGATGGCCTTCGCCAGTACAGAGTCGCCCGTGGGAAAGATATAGGGGCCATTCACGCGGTTGTGGGTGGCGCCGACCTGCGGGAAGATCGGGCGGTTCGACGTGCGAACATAGCCGCCGCGGCAGCCGCCGGCAAAGATGCCCTTGCCGCCGGCCACGAATCGCACCATGTTCCGCCGGGCCTCGAAGCCGGCGAAGTTGTACATGTTATGGCCGCCGGACAGGAAAATGACGTCCAGCCCGTCCGTCTTCTCGGACTTGGCGAGGTCGGCCCCCACGATCGTGACGGTCTGCCAGCCGGCATCCTGGATCGTCTGGACCATGCCGGGATACAGAGCGGATTTCGCGCCGCCCGAGCCCGGGTCCGTGTAAAGTCCGACGGTCTTCCCCCACCCAAGCCCGGCCCCCGTCGCCATCGCCAGTAAAACAACCCACTTTTTCATGGTGCGACTCCGGATACGTTTGGAACAAATCGCCTTATTATTTCGAACGGGCCGACAGGGCGTCGGCGATCGACTGGGCCACCGCCTTGGAATGGGCGGCGACGCCCGCCTCGTTGTAATGAATCTTGTCGCCGCAGATATAACGGGCCGGCTCGTCGGCCACCGTGGCGTAAAGGTCGTCGATGCGGATCTCGGGATGCTTGGCCATCACCGCATCGGCCGTTTTGTTGAGTTTCTCGCACAGCGCGCCGGCATCGGGTGTGTCGATAAACGGCGTCGTCCGCGCCCACACCAGGATGGCGCCGGTCTTTTGAAGCCGCGCAATCAGTTTTTCCAGGTTTCCGGCATACTGGTCCGATCCCCTCAGCCGGTCATGATAGCCGAAGGCGAAATGGATCAGGTCCCACTTTTTGCCCGGCGGACACGCCGTCCAATCGTCCAGGTTGGCCAAGCCTTCCCGGGTCGATTCGCAATTCGCCGGCGCCCGATGCACGTTCGCCTTGCCCTTCAGCAATCTGCGGACGGAAGCCGTATACATGTGGGAGATCGAGTCGCCGATCAGCAGCACGCGAGGCAGCGCCGGATCGTCCTGAACAAAGCCCCAGTCATCCGGCTCCGCCAGCGTGTATCCGCCGGCCAGGCGTTGCTTCAGGTAGACCCCGAAGTAGTAGCCGCCCAGATGTTTTTGCAGCATTTTTTCCCACGCCAGTTGGTCGGCGGGAAGCGTCGCCGTCCATCGGCAGTAGGCCTCCCAATCCGCCTGGGCCACCCTGCCGACCGAGCCCGGCGGCTTATGGGTCGCCGGCAAGGCATTTTCGGCCTTGCTGGTCGGTGCGAGGTAAAGGGCGGTAAGGGTCGCGGACACGAGGGGGAGCAGCGTGCGGGGGCCGAGCGAGTATAGCATGGAGTGCCTTTCTGAATTCGATCAACCATGATACGGCGTTGACCGGGAGAGTCAATGGTTGTTTGGCGGGGGGGGTGGCGGGTGATATAGCCGGCGCGAGATTCCCGTAGTTGCTTTCGCTACGCGCATTGAACGAAGGAATCCATTGAGTCGGCAACATCGGGGAAATGTTTCGGGCGGTTCTTCGGAAACCCGCCATCCGCCGGCAAAACAGCCTAAGAGCCGGGGATGGCCTTGCTACCTGCGAGCGCGGCGACGTTCGTCAAGCCGAGTTGCTCCATCAGCCAGCCCTCGACAAAATCGCCATAGGCGCGGATGGTGTCATGCCCCTGAAGCGGGCCCGTGAACAGGCGCTTGGGCGACCGGATCTCGTTGTAGGCCGCCAGCACGGAGCTGGGATGGCACGTGCCGTCGATGAAACCGACCGAGACCAGCGCCGGACACGTGATCTTTCGCGCGAAGTTGACCGTGTCATAGTAGCGCGAACAGTCGAGATACACGTCCCGCGCCGGATCGTCCGTGGGCACAAACAAGGGCCAACCGGGCGAACGCTCGAGCCGATACGCGCCATGATCGCAGAGCGCCGGCACGTTGGCCGCGCACGCCGCGAGCCCGGGATTCAAGCCGGCCATCATCAGGGTCAACCCGCCGCCCTGGCTGCTGCCGTTCACGACCACGCGCTTCGGATCCACGTCCGGCCGCGACATTCCATACTTGATCATGCGGTCCACGCCCAGGATCGCGCGGTAAAACAGGTAGGCTTCCCGGTTGGTCACGCCCCCGTATGTTGGAGGATTTTTGTACGCCACGTATTTCGCCTCCACCTCCTTGGCCGGCAGCTCAATGTCGAAGGCGTGGATGCCGATGTTGAGCGCCACCGCGCCCTTGCGGGCCCAGTCTCGGACCCACCCCGGAGACCGGGGCCCGTACCCCGCGCCGGGCAGGAGCACGATCAGCGGGAACGGCGGCTTCCGGTTCGCGGGCACGCCCAGGAAGGCGTAGAGCCGCGTGCCGTCGATCGCCCGCACACTGACCTTCTGGCATCGCACGGTGGCGTCCGAGCAGGACGGCATCTCGTCGATCTTCAGGTCCAGCGGGATCTGCGCCATGCGTGCCACGGCGTTCGCCCAGAAAGCGTCGAAATCCGCGGGCATCATGGTTTCCGCCCGGATCTTCTCCGGATCGAATGCGGCCGCCGCGCAGGCGCTAGCCGTTTTCCCATTCTTTTTCCAGGTCACGTCGCACCGCAAAAAGCCAGGCTGTTCGAGCGTCCGGCTAATCGTGACAGGTTCGCCAAGGGCGAGTTTATTTGTGTCGAACGTCTTTCCGCCGTCGAGGGAGAACGTGAGGCCCACGGCCACCGGGCCGTTGGTCGAACCCGTCGCGCCGCCGGTCGCGCCAATCGTGAACGTCGCCTGCTCGCCGCAGGCGTACAAGGCATTCGTCCGGTCTGTCTTCACGCATACGACGAGCGCGTTTGTGCCGGCCGGCGTTTGGCCGTGGCTGCCGGACGAACTCAGCAAAAACACGGTCGCCGTTAAAACAGAAACAAGCCCGTAGTTTGTTTTTCTCATTTAAGCGCCTTATTGACGGCATTGCTGACGCTTGAACCCGGCAGTTCCGCAAGCCATTTCGGATTGCTCGAATCCTTGACGAGGCCCTTGGCCATGCCGACCAATACGCCGTAGGGGGTCAGGTCGTTCACGCCGTTCGAGTTGATGGCCATGGCCCGGGCATACAGATCCTCAACCTCCTGCAGGATTGTCTTCAGTTGAGGCAGGTTCACGGCCGAATGGGCATTGGCCTGCAACCCGCGGTTCCGGGTGCCGTAGGGATCAAACTGGCAAAGCCGGCTGTCCAGCTTTTGAAGGACCGGAAACAGCTCGGGTGACAGGAGCATTCCGACCGAGTTGCTGGCGGATCGTTCCGCATGGTAGGCGCGCGTGTTCCACATGTAGTCGCCGGCGGTCGCGATCATCGTGGACATGATCGCGCCCCACGTGTTGATGCCGAACGCGCCAACGTCCTCCAAAAACCCGTCATAACTCCGCTTATCCCACGAATAGGCATCCGTGGCGAACGGCCAATTGCCCATGTGGATGCCCGGCCGGTTGGCGAAAATCCACAGCTTGCGCCGGAACAGCGTCGTCACCTTCTCCACCGACTCCCTGGGAAACCGGTGCGACACGACGAGCGGGCCCGTCCAGAAAAAGTTGACGGCCGGATCGATTTTCCTGCCGATCGTTTCGCTATACACGCGACCGGACTCCCCGCCGTCTTCCCGGTTGATGCCCGAGGTGCTGTAAAAGGGCGGACAATAGACCATCTTGAAGCCGGGGTATTTCGAGTGGATCTGCTTGTAGAGCCGGTCGATCGCATAGGCGTCCGCTTCGGCGGCGGAACCGAACTTCACCTTGTCCTCCGGCGGCGTCGGGAACCGGATATCGTCATACCCCCAATACAAATTCAGACCGGGCGCGGCGAAACAGGTTTCGATCGTGTGCCGCATCCTGGAGAAATCGTCCTCCGAAGACGCGCGGAATTTGGGTTCGGACGCGGCCGGATGAAGCGAGGCATAAAAGTCCAGGTCCAGTTCGCGTGACACATCGGCCAGCCGCTGCCAGCTCATCCGGAGCGCTCCCGGATCGCGCCAATTGTCCCACCCGCCGGTATAAGCCGGCTCGTGCATCACCACGCCGTTTCTCTTGGTGAAGAGCAGAAACTCGTACACGCGCGGCCACATGAATCCTAAAAAGGATCGGACGGCCGCATCGGGATAATCGTCGATTTCCGCCGCCCGCATCGCCACGCCACCGGCCGCCCGCTTCGTCAACTGAAGCACGGAGACGATCCCCCACAGCAAGCCTTTTCGATCCTTGCCGTTCACCATGATCCGGTTGTTTTTCTGTCCCGCGACACACCGGATCGAATAGCCTTCCGGCTTGTCGGGCGCGGGCGAGCCGTATCCCGCTACGTTCAGCAGGATCTCCGTTCGATGATGGCCGGCCTGGTCGGTCACGTCCGTTTGAACGCCCCATTTCCCGAGTTTCTTCCGGAGGAGTGTCAGCCTCGTATCCCCGCGCGCCAGGCCGGCGCCGAGCACAATGCCCACATCCTTGAACGGGATAAAAACGTTCGAATAGGCCGCCCGCTGCGCCTCTGGAAAGACGCTTCCCGTATAATACGGAAACTCGTACCAGTTGAAGTCGATGCCCGATGGATCTTCCCGTCCGACCGGAAACACGCCCGGCTCGGTTGGTTTTGAAATCCCGGCCGATTCGACCGACGCCGTCCCGGGTTGTCCATAGATTCGGATTTTATTCAAACTCAGGGTGTCGCCGGGATCCAGGCCGATCCTCACATACCGCGCCCGTTCGCCCTCCGGGAACTCGATGGTCCATTCCGGCGCCGGTTGCCGGACGCTCCAGACCCGCTTCCAAAGAGCCCGATCGTGGGACACCCACACGGCCAGGTTTTTTGTCCAGGCCGCGTTCGCATCCTGTCGGTTCTGGATATAGATTTTCCTGATGAGCGCCTCCTGGGCAAGCGTCACCACGACGAATGGATCGCCCCAATACTGATTGATCCCCCGTCCGGGTCCCCTTGTCTTGAACGCGAATTTCTGCTTCTCCTTCCCGCCTTGATCGGCAGGATTATCCTTCAGCAGAAACTCCCGGTTCAGGCTGGCCGCGAGATCGACGTTCGTGCCGCCATTCCCCCGCGTGACCGCGAATTCATACCGTGCGGTCGCGGAAAGATCCGTCAACGCCTCCGCCTGCGCCACCGCGATTCCGCAGAACAACAGACCCACTGCCGATGATGTCCATGTTCGTCCACTCATCGTCCGTGTTCCCTCGTGCGTTGAAATCACTCAGCCTTGGGCTTCATAACTATACAAGCGCGAGCCCGACGCGAACCAAATCCGCCCGCCGCTCCACGCGCCGCCCGCGTCGATGGAGACGGGCGACTGCGCCGTCCAGGACAATTTGAACGTGCGGGGATCCGCCTGGGCAATGCCTTTCCGGAAGAGCAGAAAGACGCGTCCGTCGGGCGCGATGACGATCTTGCGCTGGCCCTGCTGCAAATGCATGAAGCCGAACTCCGGCGCCGTTTTCTCCTGGTAGCGGATTTCCCGGGTCGCCGGATCGAACACGATGAACAGTTTCTCCTCGTCCATCAAGGTCGGCTCATAGACGCGGAAGTCCACGATTCCATAGATGAGACCGTCCGGTCCCGAACGCAGTTCCGAATATTCCTGCGCCCCGGGAAGCAAAGCGGCATGCCACTCGATTTTTTTCGTCGCCAAGTCCAGCACAAGCAGCTCCGCCTGCTTGGCGCGCACCTCGCCGCCCGTGCCGGCCCGGGTCCCGCTGCCGACCAGCAGTTTGCCGCCCGGCAATTCCGCCAGCGACATGACGCACTGGTCGGTCAACAGGTCCGTATGCTTCAGCAACGCGGATGTTTCCGTCTGGCGATCCCAGATCAGCAAGCCGCCGCCCGTGTGCCCATAACCCGGCGTGCCTCCCATCGCGACCGTCCGCCCGTCGGAATGAGCCAGAATCGCGTGCGGCCGGTTGATGTCGGGCTCGCAGTTCGCCAACAACCGGGGGTTGCCGGCCGGCGCCTCCTTGCGGGGCGTCACCCAGGGGCGGGACGGATCCCATTCCAACAGCAAGCCTTCGACATAGCCGCCGACGAATACCCGACCGCCTTGACTGGTCAGCACGTTCGTCTGGCCCATCATCTCCTCGTGCTCCATTCGATCGGTCGCCGGATCGAACATGAAAAAATGCATCGGGAACGCCGTGCCACCCCCGATCCTGCCGTCCGACAGAACCGCCGCCTCCATGGCGTGCGCGCCTTCGCTGGGATAATCGAACGTGAAGGTCTTTCCGGTTTGCGCCTTGGGATCCTCCACAATCAGCGTCCGCCCCGGCAGGTCCAGCGACTTGATGCGCCTACCCGACGGAAACTCGCGATGAAACGGCCAGATCGAACCGCCAATCATCGGCTTGAACCGGAACGGCGGCTGGCCTTCGAGTTTGACGGCCTTGTCGCGGCGCAATTCGTACCACTGGCCATCCGACCAGTGTTTCTCGTTGGAAAGCCCATAGACCTTGCCGTCGTTGTCCCGATACACATGGGAGGTCACACCCGGGATCCGTTCCTCTTCAGAGAGCAAGGGATAGGCCTCGCCGGACTCGGGATTCAGCGCCACGAACTGGCTGAGCGTTTTGCCGACCGAAAAATAGACCCAGCCATCCCTATCCGTTGCCAGCGTATAGGGGTAGACGCGCCAGTTCTGGGAATACAAAGACCCGTAGTCCCGAAACTCGCCTGTGCCGGGATCATACATGAACACGCCGGCGTCCGGATAGCCGGCGCCCCAGATGCGCCCTTTTTCGTCCTCCGTCATGCCGATGCCCAGGAGGGTTTTCGTTTCGCGGACGGCCGTGTAGGAACGCGTGCGCAGATCGAACTCCACCAGCCGGCTCTTGAAATGCGTGTAGATGCGGTTCCGCGAGGAGAAGAAGAGCGCAAACGGCGATCGGCCCTCCGCCGCAAACGGCATCGGATAGACCGTGCTCGCGCCCGTCTCCGCGTCAATCGCCAGCAAGCCGGTGCACCCCGAACTGTCGGCCAGCCAGGTCAACACCTGATCCCGCCCCGTCTCATCCGCCACGGCCACCACGCCGCGCGGGCTGCTCACGGGCACGGCCACGCCGTGCTCCCGGAATCCGTTTCCCAACTCCTTGCTGTACCCTTGCGCCTTCATGTCATTTTCCCGTTGGTTCGTTTTCACACATACAGGCCTCGATCCGCGCCAGGCAGCGGGGACATTTCGTAACCCGTTCCCCCGCCGCATAACCCGTCGCCTCCGCCGGACCCAGCAACACAAAGTCGACGGCCTCTCCGTCCACTGTCACCGTGAGCCGGTTCCGCCCCGGCACGTCGGCGGGCGGCACGATTTCAAACCGGTTTTCGCCCAGCGCGGAACACGTCCAACCGGCCGGAACCGACATGGACACGGACGCGCGGGGCGAGTTCGGCACCGTCACCCGGACGGTTTTGGCGATGGACGGCCAGATCACCGGCTCGCCGCCATAATGGAGCCACACCTCCTTGTTGCCGACCAGTTCCACGCCCGCATAACTGTCCTGGCTCAATGCAGACCACGCCTTTTCATTCCGGAACAGGAGGCTCCGCACATTCGCCGGCAACCGGGTTCGGCTGCCAAATGTGGCAAGGCCGCCGGCCGCGGCTGCGCGCTCCGCCAACACAATGGTGCGGCGGGTCAGTTCCGCCAGATCCTTCGGCGCGTCCGTCAGGCAGGTGTATCGGTGCAGCACAATGGCATCACCGACCGGTTTTCGCCATTCCCCGGGAATCCGTTTCGCGCCCAGGAGGATGCCCAGCACGGCGCCCAGCGTCGCGCCCGTGCAGTCGGTGTCGTAGCCGCAGTTGACGGCCTTGAGCAGGCAGTCGCCGAAATCCTTGCCGTAGAGCCAGCCGATGATTGCGAAGCCGTGGTTGGGCACCGCATTGCAGGGCTGCACGTGACCGAACTGGGTGGCGATCTTTTCGCGGGTCAGCCCCCAATTCATGCCCTGCCGGTGGCAGAACAGGACATCCTTGATCACCCGGGCAATCTGGCAGGAGGGCGGAATCATGGCCAGCCCGATGCGGATCAGCGTCAGGGGGTCCGATTCGACAAACGCGGCGCTTTCGACCGCGGCCCAGAACATTTCGCCGTAGGTTCCCTCGCCGCCGGCATGATCGATGGCGGAGTCTTTCCACGCCATTTCGGCGGCCCGTTCCGGATCGGCGGGATACAGGCAGGCCCAGATTTCACTGCGAATCGGGGAGCCCATTTCGTCCACGAAATAGTTTTCGAACGAACCGGCCGCCGGCGGGCGCAAGCCCCGACTGTAATTGCGCATGAAGAAGCCGTACTCGGCCCAGGGGTAACGAAACGCGTGCCGATTCCAGTATTCGGCCAGCGTCCGCACCGAGGGATTCAGCCCGCTGTCTTCCAGGCATTTCAGCCAGACCAGTTGCAGGTCGAGATCGTCGTTGGGCGCGGCCTGGCTCGGCAGGGGATCGTAAAACTCCAGCCCGAGCGCATGCTTTTTCCCTTCGTAGGGCGCGCCCAGCGTGCCGCCGATGTTTTTCCCGATCCAGCAGCCGTATACCCGGTCTGCGAATTCGTCCCGATCCAGTATCAAATTACTCACAAACGACTCCTGGTTATGGTTGCACCGTGAACGGCTTTACTTGACCGCGACAGCGTCGCCCGGCTCCTCGATCACGAGCGTCTGCGCGGCGGCAACGCCCGTCAGCGTGACCCGCTTGCCGGTCACGGGGAACAGCGCCTCCACGGTATACGTTTTTCCGCGCGCCACGCCCACGTGTTGTTGCACGATCTCGCCCGAATACATCGAGCCGCCGCCGCTGCGCACTTCGCGGTACCCCTGCAGTTGGCCGGTCTTCTTCCCGCTCTTCTCCTCGTATACCCACAGGCGGGCGCCCACGCCCGAACGGTTCGTCCTGGCACCCTTGACCCGGATCGTGAGCGCGTTGCCGTCGTCGATGGTATTCTTCAACAGCACGCACGGATGCTTGCTCCACGCCGTGGAGAAATAATCCAAGTCGCCGTCGTTGTCCAGATCGCCGAAGTTGAAGCCGTGCACGGCGAAGGCGTCCAGCCCGATCTGGCAGGAGACGTCCTTGAACGTTCCGTCGCCGTTGTTCTGGAAGGTGGTGTTGTCGCATCCGCCGCTCCCGACGAACAGGTCGAGATGCCCGTCGTTGTTCCAATCCACAAAGGCGGGCCCATACGCGCCGTTGGCCTTCTCCCAGACGTCCAGGCCGGCCGCCTTCGTCACGTCGGTGAACTTGAACTTGCCGTCGTTGCGGAACAGCCTGTTCGCGCCCGCCACGTACAGATCCAGGTCGCCGTCGTTGTCGTAGTCGCCCAGGGTCACGCCCAGCGTCCCGGCCGCCAGGATCGGCTTGCCGGCGCCCAGGTAGTCCGTCGCCTCGACGAACCGTTTGCCGCCCTCGTTTCGGAAGATGTGCATGACGTTCTTGGCGAAGGCCACCAGGTCGTCGAAGCCGTCGCCATCCAGGTCGCCGAACGTGGTGCCCATGTTCCCGCCATAGCCCGCCTCCCCCTTGGCGCCGATCTCGGCCAGGCCCACCGCGGTCGTCACGTTCTCGAACTTGCCGTTGCCGAGGTTGCGGTAAATCCGGTTTTCCTGTCCGCAACCGGCCACGTAGATGTCCAGCCAGCCGTCATTGTCGTAATCCGCCAGCGCGCACACCGACACCTTGCCGAGGTCGCCCAGCCCGGCCTCCTGAGTCACGTTCTTGAAATGGAACGCGCCGTCGCCCATGAACAATGCGCCGACTTCCTCCTTGCCCGCCATTTCCGGCATCCAGGCGACGAACAGGTCCATCTTGCCGTCGTTGTTCACGTCGCCGAAGGCGCTTCCGATCCCGTGCGGAATTCCGACGCCCGCCGGCACGCCGATCTCGGTGAATTTCCAGTTGCCCTCGTTTTTATAGAGCAGGTTGTCGCAGGCATCGATGCTGGAGATCTTGGACTGGGTGGAGAAGATGTCCTGCAGGCCGTCGCCGTCGACGTCCGCAATCGCCACGTTCTTGGAGTAACCCCAGTAATACATGCCGCAGGCGTCGGTCACGTTCTCGAACTGCACGCCCTTCGCCGGCTTCGCCGACTTGACGTACCACGGCTTGTCCGAGTCGCGCCAGGCCGTGTCGTGCTTCAGCCAGCGCACGGCGTTTGTCAGGATCACCTGCTCCGCGGCGGTCGGCGTCACCATCTTCCCCTCGCCTCCGCTCGCCATGCCGGGGAAGGTGCCGATCGCCAATGCCTTACCCGCGCCGAAGGAGCCGGCCACGATGACGTCGCGGCCCTTCGCGTCCCGCACCAGCGCCGTGCCTTTGCGGCCCGCTTTCAGGACGGCATAATCGCCGTAGGTGGTCGTGACCGCGTTCGTGATGCCGGCCAGGATCGGGTGCTTCGCGTTGGCGACGGTAAAGGAGCCGTTGGTCGCCGACATGCCGGCGAACGACCAGACGTCCGGAATCGCCGAGCCGAGCGCGCGGCCGCAGCCGTTATGAATCGCGACCAGGCAGCCGCCGTTACGGACATAAGCCTCCAGCGCGGCCGGGTCGGGAATGCCGCGGGCGCCGCAGAGCACGGCGATCCGGCACAGCTCCAATTCGCGGGCGTCGAGGTAATCCAGTTGAATGACCCGCATGCCGGTTTTCCGCAGGGTAGGCGCAACCGACCCCGTCCGGCCCCTGTAATAGCGTGTGCGCCGGTACAGGCCAATGGTGTTGTCACGCACCTCCGCCTGGTGCTTCCGGAGCGCCGCCAGGTCCTCCGGCGTGCCGAACTCGGCGGCGCGCTTGGCGATCGAGTACAGTTCGATCTCGGCGATGCAGAGAGCGTTCTTCCGGGCCGTGGAGCCGCCCCCGGCCGGCTGCCAGATCCGGAACTTCGTAGAGGTCACCGGCTCTTTCAACGTGTGAATCGAGCGTGGCGCTTCGGGATTGTCCTTCACCTCGAGCACGTTCGTGAAGGCACCGTTCACCCACGCCTGGATGGCGTAGGCGCGGGAACAGTCCACCGCGCCGCCCCGCTCGACGTCCCAGAAGATGGCGACCGTCTGCACCGGCACGGCGGATGTGAAGTCCAGCTCCGCCCAGTGCGCCGCGCTCGCCAGGTCCGTCGATTTCCACCCCTCGGTCCAGCGCAGGGGTTCGCGCACGCCATCGCACAGGACATCGCCGTCGTAATATTCATAGTTGCGCGAATCGACCGCTGTTTTCGCCGGCCTCAACATCGGCGACGCCGCGCCCGCCACGGAAGCGGCGCCGCACCCGCCGACCGCAAGACCCAGGACCATGAGTTGTCGCATCCACTGTTGAAGCCGTCCGGCTTGTTCCCGCGTTGTGTTCATGTTCATTCCTATTTGCGCGGTTGGTTGATTGGTGTTCGAATTTCCAAGTCTACTGCACAGCCTTCTTGATGACAACGTAGTTGACCATGAAAAAGGGCGGACCGCTGCGTATGTTCAAGCCCTCGTCCAGGATCTCGATCACGAGGATGTTGCCGCGCTTGAGCGTCTCGAAGGGAATCGTGAACTTCTGCATCGACCACGCGAAGCGCTCGAACGTGCTCACGCCCTCGAAGATCGCCTTGCCGTTCACCGAGATGCGCAGCGTGACACCTTTCTCCTGGTCGTCATCCAGGCCGGAGAGGTTGAGCACATAGGGGCCGGACGGCGGGAAGGGATCGCAGTCAAACGTCGTCGTGAGCGTCGAGATGCCGCTCGCCTTGCCCCGGATGCAACTGGCGAAGCGGTTGGAAATCATTCGCCACTCGTACTCCATGAGTTCCCCGCCGATCAGGTCAACCGGGCTCTTGAAGATATCGCCCTTGGCCTCGTCAATCCCCACCTCCCGGACGGCAAACTTCCGGGTAGCGTCAATCGCCTTGCCGTATGTCGCCTTCAGATTGGGCGCCTTCCTGGCCTGCGCCGCCAGGTTCCTGGAGCCGCGGATCACGCCGACCAGGTGGCCGCCCCACCCCTCCAGCGCCTCGCGGTTGTACGCCATGGCCTTGTCGAGAGCCGCATTCGCCTCGGCCGACAGCCGCGCGATCTCGTCCGCCTCCTCCGCCGCGCCGGGCCGGATTTCCATATACGGATATTTGTCGAGTTTGGTCATGGCCTTGTTGGCCGGATCGATCAGGTCGAACATCGCCTTCCCGTAATACATGGCCACCGCGGCGCGGATGGACGCGGCCGAGTCGTAACCCTTGATGTTCCACAGGCAGTCGGCCAGCGTATTGACCTGCGGGATCTCGCCGCCGTTCTTCAGGAAACCCGTCAGGTCCCGATCCAGGAAACCCTCATAATGCCACGTCTTCCAGTCCGGCATCTCGTCGGTGATATAGCTCCACAGATTGTGTTTGCCCGTGCCGTTCTGGAAGATCACCGGTTTGCGCTTGGTCAGGTCGGTGTACCATTTCACCTGTTCCGGGTTCTTCTCGTAACCCTTGACGCGCGGGCCGGTCCAGAACAGCTCGATCTCGGGATCGAGGAACTCGCCGAGTGACTTGAGATACGGCTCGCGCGGCTCGGAATACGGAGCGTCCGAATCGGGCCCCCAGTAGAAGGGCGGACAAAAGATCAAATGGAAGCCGGGATGGTCCTTCTTGACCTCCTTGTAAAGGCGGGTCAGGTACTTGGCGTCCATATGGGCGGCGGAGCCGAACTTCTCGAGATCGGCGGGAGGGAGCGGGAAGCGGCCGTCGTCATAGGGGAAATAGACATGCCCCTTGGCGTCGGCGATCTCGTTGAGCAGCTTGACGTGGAAGTCGAACGTGCGCTCGCTCGACAGCGGCATCTTGGGATACATGGTGTAGTTGCAGATGCCGAAATAGAGGCGCAGACCGAAGGCGTCGAAGGTTTCGGTCATCGCCTTGCAGGTCTCGCGCATCAGCGGCGTGCGCGGCCGGCCGAAGTCGGGGGAGGTCAGCCAAAGCTCGCGCTCGGAGATGATCACGTTCATCTTGCTGAACAGCGCGCTCTCCAGGTTCGCCCCGGCCAGGCAGCCGCGGTAGAGGGTGTCCGGATAGTCCACGATCTCGGCGAGCTGGATCTTCGGCTCGCCCGCCTTCTCCAGGTTGAAGAGCTGGATCAGCGAAACCACGCCCCAGGTGACGCCCAGCTTGTCGCGGCCGTTGATCGATGCGCCGTTCTTGGTGACGGTCAGGGCGTATCCTTCAGGCTTCTCCGGCGCCGCGGGCGAGGGATCGGCATTGATCGTGATCGCGAAGGAAGCCTTGCTGTCGATCGTGATTCCAAAACGGGCGAATTTGGCCTTGAGCAGCTCGATCCGCACGTCGTCCTCGGTCAAGCCCTTGCCGAGAACCAATTTCGCGGCGGTGAGCGGGATGAAGGTGCCGGAATACGTGGCCTGCTGCGCCTTTGGGAACACCTTGCCGCCCGTGTACCACGGCAGCTTCATGTAATCGACGTCGGGCGCGTCCTTGAGGAACCGAAGCGCGGTCCGGGCCTGGCCGGTGGGATCGGGACTCCCACGGCCCGCCGTCTTCAGGTTGCGCGAGACGAGATCCTCCAGGGCCTTGACGGCGCCCGCCCGATCCTTCCTAAGCAGCGCGGCGCTCGCGCGGCCGACGAGGGCCAGCCCCTGTTGCATGGGCGGCAGATTGGACACGGCCAGCGCGGCGATGTATTCCGCGTCGGCCTTGTCCGCCTCGCCGCGTTGCGCATACAGGTTGCCCAGGTCGATCCGCATGCCCGCGCTGCCCGGGTTCAGCTTGACGAGTTCCTCGCGATAGGCCAGTTCCTTGGGCGGCATCTGTTTGATCACGGCTTCCGGCAGCAGGTCGATATACGTGCGGTACAACTGGGCGACATAGTCAACGGATCCGGCCAGGGCGCTGAGCACCTCCGTCCGTTGCGGCATGGTCAGCGTGGGCAGGGCCAGCGCCTTGTTGGCCATGGCCTCTTTTTTCTCCAGGCTCCCCGCGATAGTCATGCCCTTGCGGTAGATGCGGAACAGGTCGACGTCGTTGCCGGCCCGCTCCTTCGCGAGCGCGAGCAGTTCCTTCTCAGCCTCGGCTGTCTTCTTCTCCTTGACCAGTTTATCCACGGCCGTCAGCCGGTCGTTCAGGCTGGGGGCGGCGGGAATCGGGGAGACGGGATCCGCCGCGCGCACGCTGGAGACAAGGCCCCCGATGAATAGAATGGCGGCGAGGACTACTCCGAAAGGCGTTCTCATCATTGTGTGCTCCCTCCCGATAGCAGAGTTTGAGACATAGGGTCTATTTGAGCAGGAATGCGCGAACGCATCAAGCCGTTTTAATCGAAGTCAACCCCCGCATAATACGCCGGCAGCGGGGGGGGCAAGACCAAGGGCAGGCGTCAGTTCCGTGGGGAAACGATTCGCCGTTGCACGCGGTCTCCGCACCGGTAGCAGCAGTCATAAAGCGGTTGATTGATTTCACCGCAACAGGGGCATGTCCAGGAACGACCCGTCTCCGCTTCCACCCAGACCGTCGCCGGCGTTTGCGGGAGTGACGCGGATTCCCCTTGGGAAGGGAGGGACTGGGATGCGCACTCGGCTTCGTCCGACTTTGGCGGGCTCACTTCTCCAAGATCGGCTTCGGCGATGGCGGTTTTATGACAGATGGCGTTCCAGTCCGATTGTGAAAGCTGTCCGGACGCCATATCCGCCATAAGCGTGAACGGCGGGATGGCAACATCGCCAAGACGCGCCATCATCGGCTTCCCCACATCGCTTGTCAGGCCCCACCCCCGCTTGTGCAATAGCACGGCCACAGCAACGCCCACGATCGACTGAGTTGTTTGCACCTTCTGCTGCGGCGTCACCTCGTCGCTGAACTCCCGGTCGAATCGCTCCACGAGCGTTTCCGGTTTGACCGCATAGGCACCCAGTTCCCCCAGCCGGATGCCATCCAACAGCTCCCCGTATTTCTCCGCCTGCGCTGTCCAGAGCGGAAGTAAAGCCCGCTCGCCCACCTCGGCCCAACGAATGGCTTGCCAGGCGGCGCCGGACGGGCTCTTAAACAGCATGCCGACCATTTCCGCCTCAAGGGCTTCGGCATTTTCGAGCAGCTCGAATGCCGGTCGGGTATCGGGCGTGAGCCGGCATGCCGACACTTGGCCGATCGCCGCCAGACGATCCCGCATCGGCGGATGCGTGTCGTAGGGGCTGGCCTGCGGTTCCTCCATTTCCTCGGAGATCTTCCGGGCGATCTTGCCGGCAATATCCGGCTCGTTCAGGAACGCCTGGAATCCTCCCGCGATGGGCGGATGGAATCCGGCCGAGAGGACCGGAACAACCTCGGTCTCCCAGAAGGCAGCAAATGCCAAGTTGGCTTCATGAACCTTTTTCAATCCCGTCTTCATGGCGTCAGCCCCTGCCAGCTCCGCCGCGAGGGCGTCCGCCTGATATTCCTGCTGGCGCGAAATGCCGTTGGTGATGCGCAGAAACATTTTGCCATACCATAAAAACGGGAATCCCAACATCCGTCCTTCCAGATATTGGAGCGCGCGACCGATCGCCTCCCGCGTTTTGTAAACCCACGGCGCCAGCTTGACATCGCCCCCATGATAATGCCCGAATTCGTGCGCCAGCACCGCGCGCAACTCGGATACGCTGAGCACCTGCAGTAACGGCAGGCCGATCCCCATCACGGGGCGGCTGCCCCAACCCATGACACCCCCTCGATGCGCGACCCAGGCGTTCGCGTTCGGCAGCAGATACACTTCCTGGGGCATCGGCTGATTGACCCGGGCGGCCACGTCTTCCAACTCCTTGAAGAGACGGCGATGTGTGTCGGCGCGCAACAGCGGACCGGGAGGCGCGAACTTGTCCCACCGCGGCAGGATCGCACGAAGAATGGAGAAGATGCCGATTCCACAGAAAATCACCACCCTGAGATGTAACCGGCGCGAGTATCGGAACTCGGCATATAGAAGGAAGAAAAGGCCCGCAAGAATGGCGCAGGCAATCAAATAAAACCCGATCATCAGTGCCACCGCGCACACGGCACGACGCGCCAACGAAGGCTTCGCTTCCATATTCCCCCGCCCTTTCCTTCCCAACACCGTTCGAAAGAATCCCGAAAAACAGTACAAGATTTACGCTTGGATGACCAGCCTTAATCTCCTATACTTATTATTTCATGAACCTGTTCCGTAAAACCTGGCACCTGTATCGCATCCTGCTCGACTACCGCAAGGGGCGCGAGGTGGTTCAAACCCCGCCCATCCGGATGTGGATCGAGACCTCCGCCCGCTGCAACCTGCGCTGCGTCATGTGCCCCAACAAGGATATGCCGGGCGACGAGAAGGGCAACATGTCGCTCGACCTCTTCAAAAAGATCGTCGACGAGGCCGCGCCCTTTGTCCACGACATCTACCTCCACCACCGCGGCGAACCCCTGATCAATCCCGCCCTGTTCGACATGATCCGGTACGCCGAGGGCAAGGGAATCCCCACCCGCTTTCACTGCAACGGCAGCCTGCTCACCCCCGACAAGGCCGAGCAGATCCTCGACGCTGGGCCCAGCCTCCTCTCCTTCTCCATCGACGGGTTCGACAAGGAGCCCTACGAAAAGGTGCGCGTCGGCGCCACGTTCGAAAAAACGCTGGGAAACGTCTTCCATTTCCTCGCCTGCCGCCGCGAACGCAAACTCCGCAAACCCTACGTCGTGGTCGAAAAAATCGTTTTCAACAACCGGCCGGAAA
>CAZSUH010000036.1:0-25826 GCA_964609905.1 uncultured Verrucomicrobiota bacterium | reverse complement strand
ACGGAGGAGGAATCGCAGGGAGCGTATTTTCAGGCATGCACGAATATTCCGGCCAAACTGACGTTGCGAAGCCTGCAATACAAACAGGGGATCGGCACGTCGAAGTCGGTGGAATTGCACAAGACGCATGCCAGCGCCGATGTGCATGTGTATAACGACCAAGCGTTGACGCAGGAGATCACGAACTGGCCGGTGGTGACAACCCACGGAGCGCTCTACAATAATCCGCGTTATTTTTACGTCACCGCGGATGAACCCAGCGATAACGCTCGCGACATCGAGTTCGAGGCGCGGAGTTTTCCGCTGGACACCGGCGGGTATGCCTCGGATCGGGTTATGTTGACGGCGTATCGCAGTCGGATATTAATATACGTCGATCAACCTGAAGCAGAAACGCGAAATGTTGTTGTTTTGATACCAACTTATCCGTTTTTCTATGTTGGTCATTCCTGGTGGAGAATCACGCTTGAGCCAAATAATGCCTTATACTTTGTCCCAAGTGAGTTGCATGAATTTGTCTCTCAGCCTGTAGGTTATTATCCCACAAATACACCGCAGCTTTCTGCTGGATGGACGTGCGGAGCCGAATTGAGACTTCCAGATACTGATCATGATGATAGTCTTGATATAACGCGGTTTTATTCGTGTTCTTTAGAAAAAATGATCGGAGGATTGGAATATACAAAATCTGTTCACGATGGCCCGGGAACATACGACCTGGATGATCGAAATTGCACAGACGAGGCTCTTCAGGCCGCATTTCGAATGGGAATTGATTTGCCAGACACACAAGGGGAGTGGCCGTTTAATATTGGCATTGGCTCAAATCCAGGTGATTTGGGAGAAGACCTGAGACTCATACCAAGTTTCTGACACCGAGGGGAGTAATGAAAAAGAGGCATATCTCAGCATTTGTTTTCGCACTGATGGCACTGAGTATTCATGGGTCAACTAACACGGTCAGTATTCAATCGGACATCGGAGTTTGTGTCCAACAGTCCGGCCGCAAATGGCTTTCACGTGCAGAAACAGCAAAGAACGTAACATTTACTAATGAATGGAAGATTCACGGGAACGCCATCATAATTACAAATAAAAGCGAAAACGGGTATATTTCAGAAACATACATCATCACAAAAGGCGTTGTAAATTCCATCAAAATAATCGATATGAATAAAGGAATAGCTGAAGGTTTTCAATACAGTACAAATGGTAATATCGTTCAATACTGGAAAACCGCAACAAATTCAGAAACAAGTGAAGCCATGCAATTTGATCGCACAGGAAAGGTGCAAATGGAAGTTTTGTTTAAAAATGGGAAAGTCGTGACTAATAGTCTTGGGGAGCCCGCTAAGCGCTCGGAATGGGATGTTTATCGCTAAACATGAAAAACTGTCGTCTATCCACAATCGCGCTGGTCCAATTCCTTCTGGCCCTGTCTCCGTTACTTGCTATCGGCGCCAATCCCGCTCTCGCCCCTGTTAAGAAAACCGCGAAGGCGCCCGTAACCCTCGAATCGGCATCGGCCTTGGCGGACAAGAAACAATACGAGGAGGCGCTGGACATCTGCGACGCCCTGATTGCCAAGAAGGGCATGAACAGTCTGGAAGCGCTCAAGATGAAGATTCGGATCTACGAGCGGGCCACGTGGTGGCCCGAGGCGCTGACCCACTACGAACGCTTGCTCAAAACCGCCACCTCCACCGCCGCGCGGAACGAGATACGCGTGGCCATGGCCCGCATCAAGGCCCTCGAACAGAACGACCCCGCCGGTCTGGCCGATCTGCGTAAATTGAGCGAACAACGCCTGGACAACCCGCTCCTGGGTCGGGTGCGCTACTGGCTGGCCGGCGCGCTCATGAAACAGGGGAAAATCGAAGAGGCCAAAGCGGGATTTGCCAAGTTTATCGCGGATTTCCCCGACCTTCCGGAAATCGATCCGGCAAAAAGCTACCTTGCGAGTTGCGAAGCGACGCTTCAGGCCCAGGCGGAACGGGCGAAAAAGCATCAGGAGGCGTTGGCGGCCCGGCAAAAGGCGGCGGCGGAGAGCAAGGCGGTGGCCAAGACCCCGGAGCGGACGGAGCAATGGCTTCAGGAAGCCGAGGTCTTAAAAAAACAGGGCAAATTCAAGGAAGCCGCCAAAACCTACGAGAACATCCGGTGCCAGGGATTCGGTTCCGATCTCGTTCCGGCCACCTATGGGCTTGCCGAATGCCGGTATGCGCTGGGAGATGTGGACAAGGCCGTGGAGATGTGGGAAGCGGTCCTGAAACTGCCCGCAAGCCCCAGCAACACAACCCAGCGCGCCTCCAGCCTCTTGAACCTGGGCAATGCCTGGCTGGACGATCGGGGCAACGCCGCGAAAGCGGCCCAGCGGTTCGAAGAACTGGCCAGGCGGTATCCGGACAGTCCGCAAGCCCTGGATGGCGCCGCCTCGTGGGCGCTGGCGTTGCTCTATCTGGGCCGAACCGCCGAGGCCGAGCGGATATTGATGGCGGCCAAGGAGAAGCGCGGCAAGCCCCCGGCGGGTCCGCGCGACACGCTCGATCGGCTGCTCCGGGTTTGCCGGGGGGAGCGGGAGAACGCGCCATTGGCCTTGGTGAAGCGCGGCGCGGAGGCGGAAATAGGCCGGTTGCTGCGGCTGGCCGAGTTGCGGTTCGCGGCCTACGATTATAAGCGCGCGCGGACGGCGTATGACAAAGTCGTCAAGCTTGCAGCCGCGACTCCGGTTGGCGGCTATGCGCTGATGCAAACGGGCCGGTGTTGGAATCAGATGGGGGAGCGCGACAAGGCGTTGGCGGTATACCGGAAATTCATGGACAAGCCCTATTTGGACAACCCCTATGCGGACGACGCGCTGGTGCGAGCCGGGGTGATTGAGGTGTCGTACATGAACGACGCAAAAGCGGGCGCCGAGTTTTTCCGGTATGTGGTGGACAATTTACAGGGCGGGGACATGACACCGCTGGCTCAGTTGCGACTGGGCACCGTGTTGATGTGGCGGCGTTACTGGAAAGAAGCGTTCCAGGTTAATCAGAATTTCATTCAGCGCTATCCGCAAAGTCCCTGCGTGCCCTATATCCAGAACGTCCGCCTTCTGGAAATCCAGAAGGCGATGGCGAAGAAGTGAGGCTGTGGTAGAATAGCCGTCATGTCAGAGGTTGCCTCCAGCCGGGCGCCGAAAGAGTCGTTCGTGACGCTGCCGGAAACGGAACCGCCCTATCCGGCGATCCTCGATTTCCTGGACCGCCGTTTCCCCAACGTCGGCCGTGACGTCTGGCGATTACGATTGGAAACGGGCGCCGTGCGGGACGATCAGGGCTCAACGATATCCGCGGAGACGCCCTACGCGTCCCGGTTGCGGCTGCGCTACCGGCGCGAGGTGCCGGAAGAGCCGGTCATGCCTTTCGAAGAAACGGTGCTGTTCCGGAATGATCTCATTCTGGCGGCGGACAAGCCCCATTTTATGCCGGTCACGCCATCGGGCCCGTGGGTCAACGGCTGCCTGCTGTACCGGTTGATGCGGAGCACGGGCTGTGCGGACCTGGTTCCCGTACACCGGTTGGACCGGGAGACCGCGGGAGTGGTGCTGTTTTCGGCCAACCCGGCGACTCGCCGGGCCTACGGCCTGCTGGTCCTGCGGGGCGGCCTGAAGAAGCGGTATGAGGCGATCGCGCGGATTCCGCCGGACGGGCGGGCCGAGTGGGAGGTGGCGAGCCGGATCGAGAAGGGCGAGCCATGGTTTCGGATGCGGGAGACGGAGGGGGCGGTGAATGCCCGCACGCGTATCCGGCTGGTGGAAAAGCGGGGCGAGCGGGGGCGCTTCGAGATCGAGCCGCTGAGCGGCAAGCAGCATCAAATTCGCCTGCACATGGCGCGGATCGGCGCGCCGATCGCTCACGACTGGCTGTATCCGGAACTGCAGCCGGAACCCAAATCGGGGTTTGACCGGCCCTTGATGCTGCTGGCCCGGGAACTGGCGTTTACGGATCCGGTGTCGGGCGAGGCCAGAGTATTTCGAAGCGCCCGGGAGTTGGCGTGGCCGGCGGAATGAGCGCGGCTCAGCCGCCGGGGAACTGGAAGCGGCGCAACGGCGACATCACCCGCGACACGATCCGGATGGGGGACTGGATGAGCACGATGCGCAGGAACTCCTCGGTGGACATGGCGCGCGGTTCGTCGATGCGGTGGCGCAGGATTTGGGCGGCGAGTGTGCCGGCCAACAGGACGGCGTAGAGAAGGCTGTACGGGGTCCATGTCCAGTTGGGTCGCAACGCGATTCCCGCTTTCATGTGCAGGAGCAGTTTATCCAACCCGAACCCCCAGACGATGGGCATGACGCCCAGCGTCAGGCTGGTGGAGACGCTGGAGATGGCGAAAAAGTGGCTGCGTCCCATGGCGGGAATGATGCCCATCAGGAGGCGGACGCCGGCCACGCCGATCGACACGCTGCCCGTCGCGCTGAGTGTGACCAGCGTCAACAGGACTCCGATCTGGTTGGGGAGGGCGCCGGCGGAGAGCGCCATCCATCCGGTCTGGGAAATCAGGACCAGACCGCTGCCGCTGCCCATCAGCGGCCGGCTTCCAAACCGGTCGATGACCGGGCCCGCGGCCAGCGACGTCAGCGCGCAAATCATGCTGGAATAGGCGGAGAGGCCGAGAATCAGGCCGCTGGAGGAGTGTAAACCGTCTTTCATGAACGGGATCCAGACCACGGCGCCTGCCGTGGAAAACACGCCGAGGCAGACGGAGAAGCTGACATATTTCAAAAAAGGCGGATAGAGGATCATCTCCTTCCACGGCGGCCGCGTTCTGTTTTCAAGGGGCAGGGGGTGTTGAACGTCCGGAATGCGGCGCAGGAAATAGACGGCGCCGAGGGCGCAGAGGTAGCTGAACACGAACAGCGCGCCGAACGTATGCCGGGAGGGGAAGGCATTCACGCTGCTGCTGGCCAGCATCATGGTGCCGGTGAGCGCCAGGTGGGTGCACATGGCATCGCGCGACATGAAGGTGCCGCGCAGGCGATCGGGAATGAGCAGCGTGAGCCAGGGCATGTAGCCGCAGATGGAGACGCCGCGGGCCGCCGCGAAAAAGGAGAGCATGAGAAGGCTCAGGACGATGCGCTGCCGGGGGGAAAGGATCGCGGCGGGCAGCAGGGCGGCGAAGGCAATGCCCAGGATGAAGATGCTGCGCGAGGCCCAGCCCCGCACCACGAAGTTTTTATAGCCGATCCGCTCCACGAAATTGGCCGCCGGAATTTGGAGGGCGCTGAAGAGCGGAAGCATGGCGACGGCCAACCCCAGCATGACGGCCGAGGCGTCCTGGCTTTTCAAGAACAGGAGCATGGGCGTGCCCAGGATCAGCGACCAGGACGACGAATTGAAAATCTGAAAGGCATAGGCGTTGGCCACCCCGCGGGGGAGGACCGGCGCCGGAGAGTCCGGATTCATTCATCTATTTAACAGGAATTCGGCGGGGAACACAATTTGCATTTCTCGGATCGACCGAAATCGGCCGAAATACTATTGCTCAAATATGAGGAATCGAGGATAATTCCGGCCTTTTCGTCCCAGCAGAAAGGTTTCCGATGTATTTGTATGTCACGGTGATGGACCGGTCCCGCTACTATACGGAAGGCCCCCAGGGCAAGGTCAAGGCGAGGCTGGAAAAAGCCTCGGGCGAACGATGCCTCGTCGTGCCGTACCAGGAATTCGGGCCGGACACCGTCCGGGAATTCCGGCCTCGCGCGGTGGTCATGTCCGGCTTCGGCCGGCGCTTCGAGGACTACGCGGTCCGTGATTTCTGGGGCATGGACGACGTGATTCGGACCGCCGACTTGCCGCTCCTGTGCATCTGCGGCAGCCACCAGTTGGCGGGGTACTGCCTGAACGGCAATATCCGGAAGGTCCGCCGGCTGAAGGATAAGCCCATGCATAAAATGACGGCGGGCGATCCCATGCCCCGGGAGGTGTGCGGAACCGATGCGGCCGGACTTCGCCAAGCGGCCCACTTCACGGCCAACGGCTTTTTCGAGATTGAGCGCCTGAAGACCGATCCCCTTTTTGCCGGCCTTCCCGCGCGCATGATTTTGCGCTGCCACCATTATTGTGAAGTCAAAAAACTGCCGCCGGGTTTCGACCTGCTGGCCCGGAGCGCGCATTGCGGGATCGAGGCGATGAAGCACCGGGAGCGGTGCCTGTATGGCGTGCAGTTCCATCCGGAAGCGTACGAGGAGCCGTTCGAGCACGGCCGCAAGATCCTGGAGAATTTCGCGGCCATCGCGAATCGCTTCTGGGAAACGAAAGGGAAACGCGCGTGAATCGCCATCCGGGTTGTCTGACCGCCTCGGGGTTGTTTGCCCTGGTCCTGATCGCGTCGGTGGTCTGGGTCAGCCACGATCGGCCGGCGGTCGATGACCACGGGCTGGGGAAGGAGCCGGTCCCGATCCGGGCCGATCGAAACGCCTATCCGTTGCTGTTGGCCGCCACCAATGTCATGCCGATCGTGCCGGACTGGGTGACGGTGTGGGCCAAGGAGGGAACCAACTGGGACGACGCCGGCGCCGCGGCGCTGGTGGCGGAGAATGCGGAGTTCTTCGATCGGTTGAATGGAGCCTTGAACCGGGACGACTACCAGTCGCGCGCGTTGCATTCTTTTGAAGACGGTCTGCCCGGCGTGGCCGCTTTCCGGAACATGGGGCGGCTGTTGAAGGTGAAGAGCGAATGGCATCTGCAACGGGGGGAGAAGGCGGAAGCTACGGACGCCTGCATCAAACTGGTCAAGCTGGGGGACACGATTCAACGGGGAAGCGGGAGCCTGGTTGAATATCTGGTGGGTGTCGTGATCAAGACGATGGGCATGGACCAGGCCCTTGCGGTGGGGAGCAAGCTGGACAATCCGCGTTCCATCCTGGTGCTGAACCAGTTGCTGGAAGGCTATGTAGAGGGTGCGGCAGGCCTGGATTCGGCGATCGCGTGCGAGTATCGGATGGCTTCCGGCATGGTCGATCAACTCGCGCGCGGAGAGTGGAATGTCTTCACCCTCGTGGAACAGGCGGATGGCCCTTCCCGGCCGCCGTCGTTGAGCCGGATTCCGGCCTGGTTGAGGGGCGTCATGATCCGTCCTTTTTTGCATCCGAACCGCGCGAAACAACGATTTGCCGACTATTATGAGGAGCTGATTGTGCGGCGGGCCAAACCGTTGAAGGAGGCGCCGGGTCCGATCATGCAGGCGTTCCGGGCGGAAGCGGCGGCCATCGGAAAAGACGGGGCGTTGCTCCTCCTGCGGCGGAATCCCATGGGCTTGATTCTGTCGGGCCTGTTGCTACCCGCGCTCGACAAGGTGCGGGACCGGACGGCCCTTCTTGAGTGCCGGACCAGCGGGGTGCGGTTGGCCCTGGCCATGCGGGCCTATTACCTGGAAAAGGGAAAATGGCCGGAACGGCTGGCGGACCTGACGCCCGATTTCCTGCCCGCGCTGCCGCGCGATCCGTATGACGGCGCGCCGTCCTTCCGGTACGATCCGGCGCGCCGCATGATCTATGTGGTGGGGCTGGACTTCACGGACGACGGCGGCGTCGAGGGAAAGGATATAGGCTGGGAATTGGCCGATTAAACACGCCCCGCACAACCCCTTGCTCGACAGGTGCACATCGAGATGTCGGGCCGCGTGGTGCACGTAGCCGGGCGTGCTGGGGGGATCCGGGAACCGGAACAGATTCCCCTATCGAAAGGCTGGACGCAAACCTGCAAACATGTCACACTGAACGAAAAAGGGGGAATGACAGCACGTGCGAGTCAGGGCGGACATACCCAAGCGGCAATACTGGATGTTTGTGACGGCGGAATTTATCAGCCGTCTCCTTCCCCGCCGTCTGTCGTACTGGCTGGTGCTCCGGCTGGCGGACACCTATTACCGGTCCGACATCCGGGCGCGCAAGGCGGTTCGGGCGAATTTGCGGCGAGTGACCAACCATCGGGGCTTGAATTTCAGCGATGCGGCTCTGGAGCAGATGGTGCGCCGTGTGTTCCAGGGCTTCTCCAAGTATCTGATCGATTTTATCAGCTTTTCCCACCTTTCGCGGGGTGAAGTGGATGCGCTGGTGGATATCGAAAATCCGGAGCTGCTCGACGAGGTGCGGAACCTGAAAAAGGGCGCCCTGTTCGTGTCGGGCCACTTGGGAAACTGGGAACTGGGCGGCGCGGTCATGGTGTCGATGGGCTATCCGATCACCGCGGTAGCGCAGCCGCAGGGCCAGAAAAAGCTGGACAACCTGTTCACGAGCTACCGCCGCAAGCGGGGCGTCAATGTGCTGCCGTTGGGGATCATGGTGGTGCGGCAACTGCTGGACGTGCTGGCGAAAGGCGAGTTCGTGGCGTTGCTGGCGGATCGGGATTATACGCCGCGGCATCAATCGATCGAGTTTTTCGGGGCGCAGGCCTGTCTGCCCCGGGGCCCCGCCTGGATTGCCAGTCATTTCAAGGCGCCGATTCTCCTGGGTTTTCTGTTGCGCAAGCCGGACGACCGGTTTGTGATGCGGTTATATCCGCTGCTGAACGCGCGGGGCGACCAGGACGAGGAGTCCATCCACCGGCAGCTCCGGGATGTGCTGGAGGATGCCATCGGCCGCGATCCGACGCAGTGGTTCATGTTCGAAAACCTGTGGGATGGCAATCCCTACGGAAACGACTATCCACGATCATAAGGGCGGGGCATATGGCGGAACAGGCGCAAGTCAGTCGAAGCGGCCGGTCTCTTCGCGAGACCCAGCGCGGGTTTGCACTCATTCCGGGCTACAACGAGGCCGGACGGATCGGCGACGTGGTACGCCGGGTCAAGGCCTATCTGCCGGATGTGGTGGTGGTGGACGACGGCTCCGCGGATCGGACATCGGACGAGGCGCGCGAGGCGGGCGCGGTGGTGTTGCGGCACGAGGTGAACCGCGGCAAGGGCGTTGCCCTGGCCACGGGTTTTGCGTATGCCCAGGAAAAAGGGTTTTCCTGGGTGATTACCCTGGACGCGGACGGGCAGCACGATCCGGCCGACATTCCCCGGTTCGTGGAAGCGTACGTGCGGACGGGCATGCCGGTCCTGGTCGGAAACCGGATGGGGGAATCGGCGACGATGCCCCGCATCCGGCGGTGGACCAACAGCTTCATGAGCAACCTGCTTAGCCGGGAGATGGGCCAATACGTGCCCGACACCCAGTGCGGCTACCGGTTGTACCGGACCGACGTGTTGTCCTTTCTCGCCACCAAGTCACCCCGGTTTGCGGCGGAGTCGGAAACGCTGTTGCACGTGGCGGCCTTGAATCTGGACATCGGCGCGGTGCCGATTTCGACCATCTACATCGAGGGCCGCGAGAGCCACATCCATCCGTTCCGCGACACGCTCCGTTTTTTCGCCATGCTCCGGGACTACCGGCGCGGCCGGCGCTAGCGTCATTCATCGGCCAGCCAGTCGGCCAGTTCGGCCGGCATGGGCCAATCCACCAGGACATGCTGCCTGCGCAGCGCCTCGCGCAACGCCTCCGCCGGCGCCTCCGGCAGATCCGTTCCACGCGTGTGCGCCAACGCGGCCGCCGTGCCGGCGGCCTGACCCAGTTGCATGATGGTCCGGGTCAAGCGCACGCTGGATGCCGCGCGGCTGGAGAACCCGGCGCCCATGGAGGCGCACAGCAGATTGCGCCAGCCCCGGGGAATGAGGCACCGGTAGGGGATCCCGTAGGGCTGCTCGAGCTCGGCGCACCCCCCTCCTTCGCCATGCCGGTCCAGGGCGTGGTCCGCGAGGGCGACGATGTCCGGTTCGCGCTGGCGTTCCACGCCGAGCCGGATGTCGGTTTCGGTCAGCAGGCGTTCGCACACGACCCGGCGGCCCTCCCGGACGCCAAGCCGGGGCGCGATCCAGCCGTTCCGGTAATGCTGGAATTCGGGAAAACGGGTTTGAAGAAAATGCCAATGGGCGATCGCGCGGCGCCGGCATTCGGACAGGGCGGCGGCGTGGCCGAGTTGGAGATAGTCGCGCCCGCTCATGGTGGGGAGCATGTTGCAGGTCCGACTCAGGTCGGGTAGTTGCGCGCAGTGGATCGGCGGGAACTGGGCAGCCCACCAGCAGGTGGCGGGGATGTCGGGCGGCAGGGGTTCCACGCGCGGTTCGGCGGCGGGGAATATCCGGTAGAGGAGCGATACGCCGTTGGCGGATTGGCCGTCCGGATCGAATCCCAACCGGGTTTCGCAGCCGCACGCCAGGGCGAAGGGACCGCCCGTGCCGTCCACCCAGCAGTCGGCCTTGAGCATGGCGCCGTTGGAAAGCGCCACCGAACGGATCCGGCCGTGTGCCGCGTCCACGGCGGTGAAGGCGCAGTTGAGGAAAAGTGTGGCGTTTCCGGTCTCGCGCAACAGGTCGGCCATGACCCGGCTCATGGCGTCGGGGAGGAACGGCACGCCGTGCCAGTGTTCCCGGCACCAGGCTTCGGTGGGGGGAACGCCGTTCGTGTGACGGTGGAGCGTGTCGCGGTAGCGGCGGGCGGGATCGAGGAGCAGTTCGCCGCCGGGAAAGTTGACCTGGTCCAGTCGGTCGGGCCAGTACCAGGCATCCTGCCAGCCGAAGTGCCGGCCGAACGAGTAAATGCCGGTGGCGGAGGGGCGTTCGCGTTTCAGGCGGCGGTAGAGATCGAAGGGAATGCCGGTTCCACCGACTCCGGGCTCCCAGCAGGAAACACCGGCGTGGACGGCCGTGCCGCCGAGGGCGGGTTCTTTTTCGACCACGGCCACGCGCAGGCCCAGGCGGGCGGCGGCGAGGGCCGCGCCAAAGCCTCCGCTGCCGCCGCCGATGACGACACAATCGAATGGACCGTTCATGATGCGGCCCCAGTCAAGCAGACGGCCGGGGGTCGGTCAACGAGAATTACCGGGTCATGCCGTCACGGGCGACGAAGCCGCCTGTTTGACGCGGTCGATCTTCAGGCGGAGGCGTCGGTGGCTGGGCCCCCATTCCAGGCGGTCGCCGGCCGCATACCCGTAGAGCGCCATCCCGAGGGGGCTGATGATGGAAACGCGATTCGGGCTCGACCCCGCGCGATCGGGCAAGACGAGCGTGACGATCAGGCTCTGGCCGTTCTCCGTGTCTTTCGCCCAGACCGTTGAATTCAGCGACACGACATCGGCGGGCAATTGCGCCGCGGGCAACACGGTGGCGTGGCTCAGTTCATGCTTGAGAATCTGGACGTACTCCAGGGTTACGCCGGAGTGCGTGTTCAACGCGGCGTCAACCAGTTGCCGCATGCGCCCGATATCTCGTTTGCTGACTCGGATGGTTTTGCGGTTGTTGTTCATGGATTTCTCCTTCGATTCACGGGGAAGGATTGCGCGGTTCCAAAATATCGAGAACCTGCGCCGACGTTTTGCAGGCGAGAAGGGCCTGCCGGACCTTGGGTTTGACCATCCGTCTGGCAATTCGGGCCAGCGTCGGCAGATAGTCTTCGCAAAGGCCGTCGGGCGTGATCATCAGAAACAGGAATCGTGTGGGCCGTCCGTCGAGGCTGCCGAACTCCACGCCATCGGGGCAGATGGCCATGGCGCCCGCCAGCCCGAAGAATCCGCGGAGGGTCACATGCGGGAACGCGGTTTCACAATCCACGGCGGTGGACATCGCCGCTTCCCGCCGCAACGCGCGATCCAGGATGTCGGCCTGGCTTGACCGGGGCAGCCGGTTGTGAAGCGCCAGGTTTCGGATCAGGCCGGCAATCGCGTCCTTTTTGTCGCGGCATCGCGCGCCCGTCTCGATCAAGCCGCCCCAGAAGAGCCGCCGCAAGTCTACCCCGATGGCGGGCGGGCTGGACAGGAGAACCATCGGCGCCGCCGTCGTCCGGGCCACCCGATCGGGGACGGAATCGGCAAAGGACACGGCGCGACGGAGCGCGCTGGGCGCGCCCAGAACCAGAAGGTCGTTCTCCCGCACGCATGCCGCGATACGCGGAACAAGCGGTTTCCCGCTGCCCGGCTCCACCTGGGCCTCCATGCCCAGAATGCGTTCGGCGAGGCCGTCGGGAACCGGGCATTCCGGATCACTGTCGCGCGCCTCGCGGGCGGGCGTCGTCTGGCGGCGATGCAGGATGCGCACCGGAATGTCGGAGGCGGCGGCGATTTTTTTGGCGATCCAGATCAGTTCCAGCACATTGGGGCCGCCGGCCGTGGCGACGACCAGGCGCTCGAGGGGGGCCAGATCGTGTTGGCGGATGAAGACAGCGGGCACGGCCAATTCGTCGGCCAACCGGAGCAACGTTTGCATCGACGACGGGGAGGCGGACCACTCGGAGACGATCATGCCGATGGTGTCGGCCCGGGCGAGCTGACGGATGGCGGCTTGAGCGGCGGTGGGCTCGTGGATGACGCGGACGCGCCGGTTGCGCCGGCCCGTGAGGACCTCCGCGTACCAGCGGACGACGCGCTCGGACTCCGGCGTCGCGACGACGGCGATAACGGAATCGTTCGTGGGGTTCCTTTTCATGCGCCCCCTTTTCCTTAACACGCTTCGGTAGCCGATGGGTTTTCGGGTTGAGACAGAATCTTCTCGACACGCAAGCGCAGCGTCCCGCCGGGAACGGGCCATTCCACCTCCTGGCCGACACGGCAACCGAGAATCGCCATGCCCAGCGGGGCAAGCACGTTGATGCGGTTCGAGGCGGGGTCCGCCTCGTGGGGCCACGACAGCGTGAAGGAAAACACCTCGTTCGAGTCGAGGTCGCGCACCTTGGTTTTCGTGTTCATGGTCACGAGATTAGGCGGAATGTCCTGGGCGGTCACGAGCCGGGCGCGCGCCAGTTCCTCGGCCAGCCGCTCGAAGGCTTTGGCGTCGGGCTCGGATTTGCTTTTCCGCCTGTTGTCGACCATGGCGGTCAACTGGGCGTGATCGGGCCATGTCATCATGATCGAATCGTTGTTCATGGGTCGCCTTTCTTTTTGTTGGGGGTGGGGATATGGATTTTGAACCGGCCATCCCCCATGCCGTCTGATTGCGGCGCCCTTCGGGCTGCCCGCTATAGTATTCAGCAGAAGGCGTGCCAAGGCGGCGCGATGCGGGAACGCGCCGGCGGGAAATGACGCCCGTGAACTCGACGGACGTTGCGTAACCTTCGTCAGGGCAACGCGATCGGCGCGCGACGGGCGTCATGGAAAGTCGTTCCGGAGGGGGAATTTGCCGCGGTCTTCCGTTGAAACGGAGTGTCTCGAAGGCGGGGAGAAACGCCCCGGGCGGGGAATATCGCCCCGCCCGCCGCTCCGGTGATTACCCCGCGTGGTTGTTGCCCGATTTGAGCTTTTCGCGAAGCGTTTTGCGATCGACGCCCAGAATAGCCGCCGCGCGGCTTTTATTTCCCTCCGTCTCCGACAGAACCGCTCGGATGTGTTCCGCCTCCACCTCGGCCAGTGTGCGGCCGGCGCGGGAGCCGCGATCGACGGAGAAGCGCATCAGGGCCGGAAGGCTGGGCGCATCGATGACGGTCCGGTCGGCCATCAGCACCAGGCGTTGAATGACATTTTCGAGCTCGCGAACGTTGCCCGGCCAGGCGTACGCGCAAAGGCTCTGAAGCACGCGGTCGGTGAATCGCGGAACCGGTTTGCCGAGTTCGACGGCGAAGCGTTCGGCGAAATGACGCACCAGCAGCGGGATATCGGCGCCACGCTCGCGGAGCGGCGGAATGACCACGGGAATCACGTTGATCCGGTAGAAGAGATCTTCGCGGAAAGCCCCCGTTGCCACCAAGGCTTCGAGGTTCTTGTTGGTGGCGGCCGCCACGCGCACGTCCACCTGGCGCGACTGGCGGGAGCCGACCATGAAGACGACCTTATCCTGGAGCACGCGAAGAAGGGCCGCCTGCATGGGCATGGAAAGCTCGGCGATTTCATCGAGGAAGATGCTCCCGCCCTCAGCCGTCTGGAAAAAGCCCGCTCGGGACTCATGCGCGCCGGTGAAGGCGCCCTTTCGGGCGCCGAACAATTCGCTTTCGAGCAGGCCTTCCGGGATGCCGCCGCAGTTGACCGGCACAAACGGCGCCCCCGCGCGGCGGCTGCTGTAGTGAATGGCCCGGGCCACCAGCTCCTTGCCCGTGCCGCTTTCCCCGAGAATAAGAACGGTGGCGGAACTTTTCGCGGCATTCTCGATGCAGCGATAGACGGTGCGCATCGGGGGAGAATCGCCGAGAAGCCCCCAGTCGGCGGGCGCGGTGGACGCGCGCAGGGCGACAGGCTGGCGCAAGCGAAGGCGGTCCATGGCCCGCCGGGTGGCGGCCAACAACTCGGCGTCCGTGAAGGGTTTCGCGAGGTACTCGTGGGCGCCGGCCTGCATGGCCTCCACGGCGCCGGGCACGGACGCGTAGCCGGTGATCATGATGATTTCCACGTCCGCGTGATTCTCGCGCACATGGCGGACGAGGTCCATCCCGCTGATCTTCGGCATGCGCAGGTCGGTGATGACCAGATCCACAGGCGTGGCGGCCAGGGTGCGGATGGCGTCCTGAACGCCCGCCACGGTCAGGACCTTGTAGCCGACGGCGGCGAGGTTGCGACGGATGACCTCGACGGTGTCGGGCGAGTCGTCCACCACGAGAATACGCTCCGGTTTACGCTTGGGCATCCGCGCCTCCGGGTTTTGGCCGAACGTCATGCGGGCGGTTGAGGGGCAGGCGAATGGTGATTCGCGTGCCGTGGCCGGGATCGCTCTCGACGGCAAGCTTTCCCTGATGGCCGGCGATGATGCCATGGACGACGGCCAGGCCGAGACCCGTGCCCTGATCCACGTCCTTGGTGGTGAAAAAGGGATCGAAGATGCGGGGCAGGACATGGGGCGGAATGCCCGTCCCCGTGTCGCGCACCGCGAGGCGAATCCACTCTTCCTCGTGGGCCGTTTCGATCCTCAGCGTGCCGCCGTGAGGCATGGCCTGGACCGCGTTGACGACCAGGTTGGTGACCACTTGGCGCAATTGCCCGTCGTCGGCCACGATGTCGGGGATGCGTTCGTCAAAGGCGTATTCCACACGCACCCCCTCCGCCTCGCAGCGGGGCAACCAGATCCCCGCGCTTTCCTTGACGAGGCGATTGACATTGACCCGCGAGTCGCGGGGCGGTGTCTGGCGGGCGAACGTCATGAGGTGGCGGATAATCTCGCGCGCGTGCAGGGCCGCCGTCTCGATTTTCGTGATGTCCGCTTTGGCCTGCCGCGAGAGGCCGGAGGTCTTGGCCAGCAACTGGGCGAAACCGAGAATTCCGCCCAGGGGTTCGTTCAGCTCGTGAGCGACGCCGGCGGCCAGTTGGCCGATCGTGGCGAGGCGATCCGCATGTTGAAGTTTGGCATGGAGCCGGTCCTGTTCGGCCGCGGTTTCCTTGCGGTCGACGATCAGGCTCACCTGGCGGGCGACCTCGTCGAGCAGGCGCTGTTCCTCTTTTAGAAAATGCGATCCGTGGTCGAATCGGGCGGACGCCGGATAGGCCACCTGAACCGACCCGCGGTGGAGTCCGCGCACGATCAGCGCCGCTTCCTGCCGGGGGCCGGCGGCAAACGGCCTCTGGCTGGAGAACCGCGCGGCGTCGAGTGCGATCCGGGCCGTCGCGTGGGTATGAAAATGCCAGGCCGCGGGAAGCGCATTCGCCACGCGTTGAAGCACGTCCTTGAGGGAGGCGGCGGGATTGGCGGATATCTGGGCAATCGTGTAAAGGCAGGACAATTCCTTGACCCGTTCCTTCAGGGCAACGCCCGTGTGGCGCGCGGGATGGCGGCGTGGCGTGCTCATGGGGATTTGGTTTGGAGTGTCATCCGGAAGGCTTCGCTTGCATGATAGGCATAACCAGTTTAATACAAGATTTTTATGTAGATATCAAGCGGAATCCCGGCCATTCTGCGATTCAGGCAGTGGGGAGGGGGCGGTGTTCTCGGCGGCCCATTGGAACTTGCCTTGAGCGAGGCGTGGCGGACGGGCGTCAACGCAGATGGCCATTCGTGAGATCATCGCACGAATCGTGCTGGATCGCACAACGCGAATGGCGTGACACAGTGACGCACCAATGAAATTAAGACTGTGCCACTATGAGACACTGCAAGCACTGATTCTGTCAACAGATCATTACGCAACGTCCTTATAGACAATATGTTGTGGAGTCTTGTTGTCTTCGTTTCGCGTTTGGCATGCGTTCTGCTGTTCATGGCTAACGTAACCAAAAGAAGAATGTCTGGTGATGTTCGAGCACATCATGAGTCGCATAAACGAAGGAGGAATGAACGATGTACGATCTAGCCACATGGCCGAGAAACCCGTGGTCGATATTCGATGACTTGGAGTCCATGCAGGAAGACATGAACCGGATGTTCTCCAACCGGGGGTACGAGAGACCCTTGAGACGGAGCCGTCCGACGTATCCGCTGCTGAATGTCTGGTCTTCCATGGATGGCATTGTCATCGATGCCGAAGTGCCGGGCGTTGACCCGAAGGACGTGGACGTGTCGGTGCAGGGCGACGAGTTGACGCTGCGCGGCAAGGTTGGGGTTCAGGAGTCCCGCAAGGACGAAACCTATCACCGGCGGGAGCGCCCTGCCGGCGAGTTCGTCCGCACGCTCCAACTGCCGTTCCGGGCCGATGCGAATCGTGTGAAGGCCAACTACAAGAACGGAGTGCTGAGGTTGACCGTGCCACGGGCTGAGGCGGAGAAGCCGAAGAAGATCGCAGTGGAAGCGGCGTAACAGAAAGATCGAAAGGAGGCAAACGAACATGACGGACAGACAGCAGGTAGCCAGGCAGGACGTCCAGACGCCTTCCGCAAGGGACGAACAGCCGATGCAGAACACGCAGACGGCGGACAGGGAGACGATCTTCGTCCCGGATGTTGACATCCGCGAAGACTGCGAATGCTTACGTTTAGAGGCCAACATGCCCGGGGTAGACCAGGAGTCTGTGGACGTCAACGTCGAGAACGGTGTGCTGACCATTGAGGGCCGGGCGCGTATCGATGGCCCCCAGGGCTACGAACTTGTCGGGCAGGAGTTCGGTGTCGGACGGTATCGTCGCGACTTCACACTCTCGGACGCCGTTGATGCCGAAGGCATCAAGGCACGTGTGCGGCAGGGTGTGCTGGAAGTCACATTGCCCAAACACGACAAAGTGAAGATGAGGAAAATCAAGATCGAAACATGAGGGACGGTTGCCGACGTCAGAGGATCTGGCTACGGGATCGGGTCGGCGGCAGGAGGTACTAACAACCAATAAAGGGGGAATAAGGCCATGGCAATCAAAGATCTGCTTCCAAGAATTGGTCGTGGGAGGGAACAGACGCCGGCGCGACGAGCGGACGTCGATCCTTTCCGTGGTTTCCAGCGGGAAATGAATCGTCTGTTCGACGACTTCTTCAATGATTTCCCGCTCGCTCCGCGTCCGGGCGATGGTGGACTCGCGGCGTTTAGTTTCAGTCCGCGAGTTGACGTGTCGGAGACCGACAAGGAAGTACGCGTGTCGGCCGAACTGCCCGGCATGGACGAGAAGGATATCACGGTCGAGATGGATGATGAGGCCATCACCATCCGTGGGGAAAGGAAGGCGGAGAAAGAGGAGAAAGGCAAGAACTGGTACACGAGGGAACAGTCCTATGGCTCCTTCCATCGCATGATCCCTCTGCCCGCGAGCGTGGCGGGCGAGAAGGCCAACGCGAAGTTCAGGAAGGGCGTTCTCACCATCACCGTTCCGAAGAAGGAGGAAGAACAGGCCAGGCGGAAGGCCATCAAGATCGAAGCCGACTAAATTGCTGTCCGGGGCAGGTGGTTGGCGACGAGCGCACCGCAGTCGCCACCGCCTCCCATGACGGCTTTCTGACAAAGGAGGTGAAGGCTCTCAACTCGGCATCAATCTCGAAGGTCAAACGCTCACGATTTCCGGCTCGGTGCAGTCGGAGTTCATGGAAACCGACAAGGGCAAGATGCTGCGCCAGGAAAGACGAAGCGGCAAGTTCCGTGGACCGTGACGCTGCCCAGTCCCGTCAAGGCGGATAAAATGACGACTACAAACGAGAAAGGCGTTGTGACCATCACGATCCCCAAGGCAACGGAATACCCCAACCCGTGGCGAACTCAAGCAGGGAAGGTCGCCAGCGGATTGCCCGACCTCTTGCTTTCTCACCAAATCAATAATCCGATCTGAACACCACCCAACCATTCACCTCTCTCAAGAAACTCGGCAAACGCAGTCACTGTCAAGCCGCGTGTAAGCCAACCGTCCGGGCTGTCGAATCCGAGCCAACTGCGTGATCCGGAAGTTGGATAGCCGGAACGGAATCCTGCTGACGGTCGAACCAGTTGCTGGATTGACCAAGTCGTTTTCAATCGACCTGAAAGAACTTCATCCGTCCCGTATCCGACTTGAATCTGCAACATTGGACCGCCGCCGATTCCCAAATATCCGCGTAAAGCATCCTGATCGTCTACTGTTACGGAGTTCCAGTGCAAATAGTCTATGGAGCCATTGAGATACAAGGCGACCCCAGACATTGAGACAATCGTGCCGTCTCGATCATCGGAGTGGGCGAATCCCCCCTCGCACATCAATCCCATTCCGGACTCCAAGGAGTGAGCCAATCCTACTTGAGTCAGAATGACTAGACCTATCAGTTGAAACACGGTCTGCTTCATTTGCGTTTGGCTTCGACCTCCCCAACGTCAAACTATCGCCGTCTCCTGTTGGTTTATTCCCACCCATCTCCCCAACGACCGACCCAGTGGATCAGAGAGGGGAAGGTTTCACGCTGTCGTTGGTTATATCGCTCCCCTGTGCTCCGCCTAACACGCTTCCTCGTTCGGCATTGAAATCTTCATGGCATTTGCTGGCACGATATGCGGATATGATCATTTCGAGTGCCAAAAGGACTGCACACCATCCGAGTATTCTATACCACTTACGTCCCAAGATGGCTGGCGGCAATGCAAACACCAAAAGAATAACCGGGAATATAACGATCGGTTTCGGTGTGGGAATGAATCCGATCATCAGAAAGAAAAGGACGAACAACAGCAGGCAGATTCTTGAAATACTATTCTTCACCTTGTGACCATTCCCTGAGGTTTCCGATTCCATTATCCGCTCTCCTCCCGATCTTCCTCCCCGCCTCGTTCCCGTCCAGCGTTAGGGCGGGAGGCGGACCGTCACCTCACTCGATTTTGATCACGACATCGTTTATGGATAAGTTTTCGTCATCGGGTTGCTGGTAAGGGATGAACAGGGGGAGATATCGATAATATACCTCCATTATCAGCGTGGACATAGCCGTTGAAAAGACCCGACCAAATCGTTCGCCAGTCCCTGGCGAATCCCAATACCCGATCATTTTGTCGTCCGTGTCACGAGATGCTTTCTGACTTCGTGTCAGCATCGGGTGAAACAGACGGTTCCATCGAATCCACGAGTCCCCGCCTTTTTGAAGAAGTGCCTGAGTGATCAGAAGCCAACGAAATAACGGATCCTTGAAAACAGGGTTTGTCCAATCGGGCACCACCGTGTCCAAGGACTCCAAGGCTGAACGGCTGATGGGGATTTTCGACTTCCCGCATAACTGAAGGCACAAGACGGCTCCTGCTGTTGTTCCAACATCGGGTTTGGATTCCAGAACCTTCTCCATCGCCTTGGAAGCCCTTTCGAGTGATTCTTTAAGCCCATCAGCCTCTGATCTCATCTTCAGCCCGCTGGTCAAGGCAATGAACTGCCAGATAGATGCCTCGATATCGTCTTCACTGTCCCCCCGACGATAGTTTCCACCCCACAAGCCCGATTCTCGCTGTCCTTTCACGATGACCGCCAACGACTCTTCAGCGGGAGATTTAAACGCAGGAATGCTCATTAAGTTGTATCCTTCGCACAAAGCCCAAGTGGCAATGGCGTATCCGATTGCCGAAGGCTGACCGACCTGGTTGGTCGTCTGCATATCGGACAGCAGGAACCTGAATCCCCTGGTGACCGTTTTCCCATATTCTTCCGACGCCACAGTCTCCCCATGTCCTAGAAAAGCCAGTAAAGCCAAGCCCGTTGACGCTTTAAGTTCGACTGGCTTGTCACCCCAGGAACCGTCCTTGTTTTGATTGGAGACCAGCCAACCGAGACCTTGCGTGACGGGGGAGTCCAATGATGAAGATGGACCATCCTTCCACACGGAAATTGAATGGTCAGCATCTATTGGTGGATGGGGTTGAGTTTCTTGACGTGGGAACATTCTGCGGAACGTTTCTATATCTACGACTTCCGCCCCCTCGTATGAATGTTGCAGGATTGCGAGCCCATTCCCAGCATACGCCGTGATGAGTCGAACGACATCGATCAACTGCGCCTCTCGGATCGGGAGGGTGACGGCAAGGACAGGGGAACCTTGGTAAACGACCTCAACTTGTCGATTATTCGCGTGAACGCTGGCAGGTCGAGCCCCGTGCCGTTGAATGTTATATCTTCCTGAACTAACTCGATACGCCCCTCCGGGTTATTGTCGCCAAACTCGTAAGGAATGAAGTAGGAGGATTTTATTAGCCCGCTTGCCGAGGTAGGAGTCGGCATAATCGAGAGCACCATCCCGTTTTCAGACACCCATTCTGCAATTACAGCCTTTCGGTCTTGAACCGTTCGTGTTAGCAGACTGCGAGTGGCACCTGCTTCAACAGGCATCTTGGTGAGTGCGTATCCGTTGGGAAGTGAAACCTCAAATTCTGTTCGATGTCGCATACATCCAGCCAAGCAGAAGATCGTTGCCATCAAAATATATTTTATCGGACGGTTCATTTTTGCCTCGGTCTTCAATGAACGACGCCTGCCCCCTCCTGATCTCCCCGCTGTTCCCCGCCACTATACGTCTCCACCGGGGTCCCGTCCAGTCCCGAAACAGCCCTCATCAATGCCCCATCTTCCCGGATTTTCCACTCAAAAATCGCTTCCAAAGACCATTTCCTCAAAAACAGGCTCGGATGACCTTTTTGGGTCAGGATCGGTGTAAATCCTTGTCAACGTGGGGAATAAAAAGGGCAACCTCGTGATGAAGTTGCCCTTATTTAAGATGGTCGGGGCGAAGGGATTTGAACCCTTGACCTTTTGGTCCCGAACCAAACGCGCTACCAGTCTGCGCTACGCCCCGTAAAAACAATTTTTCAAACAAACAGGCAAGCAGGATACACGATTCCGGGCAGGAGTCAACACGGGAATCGCGTTCAGGCATCTTGCGCGGGAAAACCGCCTTGTTAGAGGCTTGAGTTCGCCGGGGGTTGGGGTATGATCAGGGGCGGATAACAGGGGACAGGAACGCGATTTCGTATCAATCGATCGACACAAGGGGAGTGTTATGGATAGGGTGAAAACGCTGCGGCAACTCGGGGAAAAACATGGAACGCCCCTTTTTGTGGTGGATCACAACGTCCTTCGGAAGAACTACGCCACGTTCCGGAAATACCTGCCCCGCGTTCAGGCCTATTACGCGGTGAAGGCCAATCCCGATCCGGCCATCGTCAAGACCCTCTTCGACGCGGGCGCCAGCTTCGATGTCGCCTCCATGCCGGAATTCGATATCGTCTATGACCTGATCAAGGAGATGCCGGCCAAAGAACGGCAGGACTGGATCTGGGACAAGATCATCTACGCCAACCCGATCAAGACCAACGAGACGCTGCGGGAACTGAATCCCTACAAGCCCCTCGTCACCTACGACAACCACGAGGAGATTCAGAAGATCCGGAAATATGCCCCCAACGCGGGGCTCGCGCTGCGGCTGAGCGTGCCCAATACCGGCGCCATGTGCGAACTCTCCTCGAAATGCGGCGCCGCCTCCGGCGAAGCGGTGGATCTTATTCTGGAGGCGGACAAGGCCGGGTTGGTCGTGGAGGGACTGAGCTTCCACGTCGGCAGCCAGACCACCAATTTCGAGAATTTCGTCCAGGCCATCAACCTGGCCGCCGGTGTTTTTGATGAGGCCAAGTCCCGCGGTTATACCAAGATGAACCTCCTGGACATCGGAGGCGGTTTCCCGGCGCCCTACGACGCAACCGTCAAACCCTTCAGCCTGCTCGCCCGCAGGATCAACGCGGAACTGAACCGACTCTTTCCCAAGGACATCCAGATTCTGGCCGAACCGGGGCGGTTCCTGGTGGCCACGGCGGGCACGACCGTGGCACAGGTCATCGGGAAGGCGGTCCGCAATGGCAAGCTGTGCTATTACATCGACGACGGGGTCTACAACACCTTCTCCGGGATCATCTTCGACCATTGCCGGTATCATTTGAAAGCATTCAAGAAGGGACCGACCGAGATCTGCACGGTGTTCGGCCCGACCTGCGACGCGCTCGACGTGATTTCCATGTCCGAGGAATTGCCCGCTAATCTGGAGCGGGGCGACCTGGTCTACAGCCCGAATATCGGCGCCTACAGCGTGGCCTCGGCCACCCACTTCAACGGGTTCTCGCCGGCCACGATCGTGCATATCAATCGGGACATGACGCCCAAACTCAGGGATGCGCCCTGAATCGACGCCATTCTTCTCTTGACGTGCTTCCCCGCGTATTGCATCGTTTAGAAAACTGAAATACCGAACCCAGGATCAACTATGACCCGTCTTCGTCCTTTCCGAGCGATTGGCATGAGTCTTCTTCTCGTCGGCATCTGCGTCAGTGGCTTCGCCGCCGACGCGCCCCTTGATCCGGCCAAGGCCTACAAGGCCAAATTCGACGCGGTCAACAAGCAGATTCGGGCCAAGGATGAGGCGGAAAAGAAGCGGGGGCTCGAGGCGTTGTCGGCCCTCGAAAAGGAGGCGCCCACGCCGCAGGCCAAATGCGCCCTCTTCAGCTTGCAGATCCAGTTTGGCGTCGACAGGGCGGGGTATGCGAAGAAACTGCTGGCCGTCCCGGAAGCCAACGCGCAGCAGAAAACCCAGGCGCTCGGCCTGCTGGCCGGCACCTGCGATTTCGGCTCCCGGTTCAACGGCTATTACATGAACATGAAACTGGGCAAAAAAGATCTCGCCCGGATGCAGAAGGAGGAGTTGGGCTATCGCGAGGAACTGGCCAGACTGAACCCCTCCAACGCCAACATCCAGAACGATCTTGGCTATGCCTGCGTGGAAGCCGGCGACGCGGCCAAGGCCGCCGCCGCTTTCGAGCGGGTGACGAAACTGGAGAAACGGACGGATCTCCAACTGGGCGATGCGCTGCTCGGGCTCGCGAATGCGGCGATCTTGAAAGGCGATACGGCCGGCGCGGTGCGATATTGTCAGGACCTGGTGGGCCGCAACCTGAAGACGGATGCCCGTTATGGGACCAACCCCACCCGCCAGGCAATTTTGGCGGTGCAATACCTGGGCGGTTACAAACTGGACAACACCCGGCTGCCGTTCTACACCGGCGCGAAGGCGTTCCCCACGCCGCAGCAGGCCCGTTACACGGAGGAGTTCGTGCCGCTGAAGAGCGTGTCGCTCGAACTGGGCAAAGGGCTCAAGGAGGACGATCCCCGGCTAGTCCTGCTGAAGCAGAAGTTCGGCCGGTTCGGCATCAAGATCGAGAAAAAAGCGCCATTCACGATCAAGATCGATACCGAACCGGAACCCCAGGCCCCGGCCAAGCCGGAGGGATATGCGCTGACCGTGACGAAATCGGGCGCGGTCATTAATGGGTTCGACAAACAGGGCGTGCTGTGGGGGATTGTGTCGCTGATCCAGCTAATCGACCAGGACAGGATGGCCGTGCGGGTGTGCGAGATCGCGGACTATCCCGATTGCGCCAAGCGCGGCTTCCTGGAGAGCTATTGGGCGCATACGCTCGAATTCGGACTGTTCGCCAAAATGAACAGCTTTACGGCGCAGACCGGCATGCAACTGGTCTATAACGAAGGCTACAAACCATGGACGCCGCTGCAGAAAGCCGTGGCGGCGGAGACCGCTCGCCAGTTCAATGCGCTCGGGCTCGACCATTATTTCGGGATTCGCGGGGTGACCATGTATCCCAAGATGCCGCTGTCGAGCGAGCGGACCATGGACCTGTTGATCGAGCAGTGCAGCTTTGCCGCGGCCAACGGTGGCCATATCTATTTCCCCTACGATGACAACCGGTATCCTCTGCATCCCGCGGACATCGAGCAGTACGGAAGCGGATCCAAGATGGACGCCAAGCGCATCGACGCCCTCTACAAGGCCGTGCATGCCAAGTATCCGGCGTTCAAGCTGGTGTTCTGCCCGCCCTATTACGCTGTGCCGGACGGCATGGGCGACACGGTCTATGCCGATAACCGGGACGAATACCTGAAGTCGATCGGCGATTTCCTGGACCCCGCCGTCCAGATCTACTGGACCGGCCCCCGTGTCGCCGGCCTCGATAAGCCGAAGGAGAAACTCGATTATTACGTCAATTTGATCAAGCGGAACCCCGCGATCTTCCAGAACCGCGTGCGGCCGCACAACCATCTGTCTTACATCACCGACGTAATCACGGGCTGGAAGGATTGGCACTACGACGGGTTCGTCCAGAACGACATCACGATGTTCCACAAAAACGGCTGCGCGGCGGAATCCACGCTGGTGCAGACGCTCGCGGACTACCTGTGGAACGTCAAGGCCTACGATGCGGAGCGCTCGATCCGGGAAGCCGTGGCGATCCTCTACGGTCCGAAGATGTTCGATATCCTCGCGCCCGGCGCCAAGGCCATGGGCTATCTCGACAAATACATTTACGGCGACATCACGCCGGAAGCGCTGACCGAGATCCCGAAGATCGAGGAATGCTACACCCTCGCCAAGGCCTGTTACGAAAAGGGGCTGGCCTACAACGGCTTCTCGATGAGCAACTACCCCGCCTCCTACGGGCGGGGGGTCGGGTTTGCGAAGAAGGCGCTGGACAGCGCGAAAAATCCGCCCGATTTCATGAAGCGCTACCAGAAGGACATCGACGAGACGCGCGCCATTGCGGCCAAAGAGGTGGGGATCGACGAGGCCAAGGGCGATCTGTTCAAGTCGCCGATCGACTTCTACGGCGGCCGGTTCACCGTGTATGACGTCCGCTGTCCGAAACGATTCGCGAACCTGCTGTATGGAAAGAATACGCCCGCGCCGACGGTGACCATGAAGTTCGAGAGCTATCCGTTCCCGCCCGAGGGGGACTATGATCTCTTCCTGTCGGGTCAGCAGGAGGCGATCCCCGGACAGCCGCCCTGCGCGATCCGGGTATCGATCAACGGCAAGAGCGTGTTCGAGGGGCCCAGCAAGTTTGTTCAGAACGGGTGGTCCGTCGAAAAGTTCGTGCTTCCGTTCGATGCGATCCAGCGCTACAACGTGGTGACGATCGAGAACATCGAGGATTCCGCCAATCCCCAGGGTCCGCCCTGGTTCATGATCAATTATGGCGTACTGAAGAAGGTTCCCCGCTGAGGCTTGTTGGTTCGGATCGATACGAGACTCACCACCGCACCACCAATCCCGCTGCCAGGGCCAGGAAGACCAGCCCAAGCACAAGCTTTGCCCGCACTACGTTCTTTTGCTGCCAGCCGAGCAAATCGAACACAGACTTGCCGGCCAGAACGGCCCCGAAAGCTCCCACCAAAGGGATCACGAATCCCAGGTTGTACAAGGCCAGCAAGCCCAAAGCTCGTGTCCGTTCCGGCGCTTCCCGCGCCACCCAAGCGAGGGTGGGGACATAGACCTGCCCGGTGCAGACCGACTCGATCAAGGTTACCGCGCAACCGAGCACGATAGCCGCCCAGGCCACGGGCTGCGTCCGGATCTCGCTCTTCGCCAGCCGCTTGATCCGCTCCCGGAGGAAATCCGGCAGCTTCAGCGACAAATCCCCCG